>DAINQB010000041.1:138-1363 GCA_036743175.1 Bacillota bacterium
ACCTCTCAGGAAAATATCTACCTCTCAGGAAAATATCTACCTCTCAGGAAAATATCTACCTCTCAGGAAAATATTTTCCTGAGAGGTAATTATTAAGGACATTTCCAATAAAAAAAGACGCCTTCCGGCGTCTTTCGTGGTTTTATCTCTTTGAGAACTGAGGAGCTCTTCTTGCTTTCTTGAGTCCGTATTTCTTTCTTTCCTTCATTCTCGGGTCCCTTGTAAGGAATCCTGCCTTCTTAAGCTCACCCCTTAATCCGGGATCTGCTTCCAGAAGCGCTCTTGCGATTCCGTGCCTGATTGCACCTGCCTGTCCGGTGAATCCACCGCCGGTAACATTGACAATTACGTCAAACCTGCCTTCTGTATTTGTAAGTGCCAGAGGCTGCCTTACTATAACCTTCAGGGTTTCAAGTCCGAAATACTCATCGATTGACCTTTTGTTTATTGTAACCTGCCCGGTTCCGGGAACAAGTCTTACCCTTGCTATTGATTTCTTCCTTCTGCCGGTTCCGCCATACTGTGTGCCGTTAGCCATTTTCGCATCCTCCTTTCACTATGATTTGAGTTCAAGTACTTCCGGTTTCTGAGCTTCATGGTTGTGCTCTGCTCCGGCATATACCTTCAACTTCTTGATCATCTGTCTTCCAAGGGAATTCTTCGGGAGCATTCCCTTCACTGCATTGACGATGATTCTGTCAGGATGCTTTGTCATCATATCCTTGTATGGGATCTCCTTAAGGTTACCAACCCAACCCGTATGATGCCTGTACACCTTCTGGTTCTCCTTGTTTCCGGTCACCTTGATTTTTTCACAATTGATGACAATAATATAATCTCCGCAGTCCGCATGGGGTGTATACTCCGGTTTGTTCTTTCCCTTGAGTATTGATGCCACCTGGCTCGCAAGCCTTCCAAGCGTCTGTCCTTCAGCGTCCACCAGATACCATTTTCTTTCAATGGTCTCGCTATTGGCCATTACAGTTTTCATTACTGAAAGCTCCTTCCTCGTATATAAAAAATAATTCAATGCCTTTTAGTCAGCATTGAATATTCTAATACAGCCAATTTATTATGTCAAGCATAATTTACCATTATTTCAATATGCAAATTATATGCTCCGATATTCTCCGTTTTTCGCCGTTTTACTGCCTGTAACTCCCGTGTCATATCATTTTCAGCACTCATCAACATTCATGCCGTATACCGGTACGAACTCCCGCAT
>DAINQB010000041.1:1463-24052 GCA_036743175.1 Bacillota bacterium
GCCTTGTAAGCCTTCATTATTTCCGGATTTCCATACTTGACAGGAGTCGGCATATCCCCGGTTATGGCTTCATTGGCGTCATGGAAAAGCGCTCCCATTGCAATCCTGTCGGCATCATATTCCCTGCCGTAGTATTTGTTTCCAATCAGAGCCAGTCCGTGGGCAACCACAGCAACGTCAAAGCTGTGCTCCTTGAGGTTTTCATAACTGGTATTTCTCATCAGTCCCCATCTTGTTATGTACTTCATCCTGTGGACGAATGCGAAGAAACCGTTTTTGCTCATAGAGTGCCTCCCTTTGTAATAAATCCTGTGAAGTTATATAATCATTATATCAAAAATCGTATCAGGCAGGTGGTAATATGAAGGATTCATTCAAGAAGCACGCAATGGTTCCGGGAAACCCCAAATATGAATCAGCAACGGCACGGCACGGATCACTGTCCGTCAAGAAGGATGATGTCAGAACCCCGTTTGAGAGGGATTATACAAGGATACTCCATTCAAGGGCCTACAGCCGCCTGAAGCACAAGACCCAGGTATTCTTTGCAACGACAAACGACCATATATGTACAAGGATTGAGCATGTCAATCACGTATCATCGATATCCGTGGCTATCTGCAAGCATCTCGGATTGAACGAGGAGCTGGCACTTGCAATAGCAACGGGACATGACCTCGGCCATGCCCCCTTCGGCCATTCCGGTGAAAAATTCATCAGCCTCATCACCAATGAATATCTCGGGCAGAACTTCATACACGAAAAGAACAGCCTTAGATTTATAGACAACTACGAAACCCTCCAGAATTCCAGGGGTTTTGAGCAGAACCTGAATCTCACCTACGGTGTCAGGGACGGTATAATCTGCCACTGCGGCGAAGTGGAGGACGATATACTGTTCCCACGGGATACAAACATAAAACTTGAGGAAATAGAACAGCCCAATCAGTATTCACCTTATACATGGGAAGGCTGCGTAGTGAAGATTGCAGACAACATCGCCTATGTCGGGAGGGACATCGAGGATGCTCTTCGTCTTCATATACTGGACGGTGCCCATGAGAAGATCCTCGAGGAAATGCTTAAGGACTATGCAGACATCGATGTCCGTAAGACAAACAACACATCCATGATCTATCATCTTGTGACAGACCTCTGCAACCAAAGTTCACCTGAAGGCGGCATGCATTACTCTGCCGACCACCTGAAGTTCCTGAGGGAGATAAAGGATTTCAACTACAAATATATATACGAGAACGAGAGACTTGTCATATTCCATGACTATGCCAAACTGATCCTTGAATCAATATTCAAGGTGCTTTACAAAATGTACAGGGGAAATGACACCATTGACTATATCCGAAACCATTATCTAAGCATCTACCCTGAACTTTGCGGTACATTCATTACAAAGCTCGAGAAATTTTCTGACCTTGGCGGCAATGAACGTAACCCCATGTATCAGAACCGGGTAATATATTCCCTTGCAAGGGAAGAGGACTTCATAATGGCCATCATAGATTATCTGTCCTCCATGACCGATTATTTTGCCATCAAGTTATTCGATGAGCTTACAACCTTCTAAAAGAACCAGGACGGAAGCCACCGGAGACTCTTGGTGTACCACTCCGGAACTATTATCCCCGAGAGTGAAGGATAGAACCCTATGAACAGGAGTACCACTATTCCAAGGTATATGTATATGCCCTTTTTTGCGTTCCTGTATTTTTCCAGCAAATGCCCGAAGATGTAGGATATTGATAATATAAGGAAAGGTATGCATCCGAAATAATGATACAGGAAGGTTATCTTCCTTGGACTGAACGCCCATGGAAGCAGAATGGAAAGATAGCCTGCAAAGATGATTATTGCGCGTTTGTCCTTTTTTGCAATAGCCAGCCATGCAGACCAGAACAAGGCAACAAGCCCTCCCCACCATATTGCAGGGTTGCCGAAGGATGCTATGCTTCCCCATTTTCCGTTGTCCAGTACCGGTGACAGGTAATAATATACAGGTCTTACCATGAACGGCCACTGCCACCATACCGATGCATACGGATGATCGCTTGTCACACCACTGTGATAACTGAACATGTGCTTCTGGCTGCCTATGAGTTCAGCGAACCATCCTTCGGTGCCGGTGGCCTTGAAAAACGGGATGTACGACAATGTGTATATAGCTGCCGGTATGACAATGAAGAATATCACACACATGCCCATTGTCCCCCAGATATATTTGGTTTTGAACAGCTTTATTTCAAGCTTGTTCTTCCTGTATTCCCTGTATTCCAGAATCCTTGACAGGAAGAACATGAAGGCAAGTCCTGCCCCTGCAAACAATCCTATCCACTTGACTGAAAAACCCAGCCCGAAGAATATTCCGCAAAACAGCAGCGGAACCAGGGACTTCCAGAATCCCTTTTCATATGATTTCGTTGAAAAATACTTGTACATGAACATATATGAGACAATGATGAACAACACAAGGAATCCATCAACGGTACCTATCCTTGTCTGGACGAAATGCATGAAGTCAAACATCATAAGGAACGCAGCACCAAATGCCAGGAATGTTTTTCCGAATACCCATTTCCCGAATATATACATAAGTGGAACCATTAAAACACCGAACAAGGTTCCCATGAATCTCCATGCGAAGGCATTGACTCCGAAAATTCTGTAGGAAAGCATTATCAGGTCCTTGCCAAGGGGAGGATGGGTGTTTTCGAAGGGCTCGATCCCCTCCATGTATTCATATGCGGTCCTTGGAAAATATATTTCATCAAAATATGTGCTGTTCATGAAGGAAGGTGTATATACTGCCTCATCCTGTTCATCAAAAAGCATCATCATGCCGTCGGAATTCCCGTCCAGCACCTCAACCCTGTCAATTGCCACAGGAGTTTCACTGTCCTTTTCCCAGAAAGCAACTTCATAGAATTCTCCCTTGATGCCGCTTGCATTGGAATCAGGATTATAATATTTGGCGGTGGTCAGTCTTATGGCAGTGGTCGTTACATCGACTTCCTTGTGGAGCCATTTGAAGACCCGGTTGTCAGGTTTCTCGAGGGAACACAATTCAACGAAACGGTTGTTTTCATCCAGATACTCAACATCAAGCTGCCCGGCGCTGTACCAGTCTCCGCCTATTCCAATGTAATAGGTGATCCAGTCAATCTTTGTTTCTTCCTCAAAGAAAACGATGGCACTCCGTCTCTCAGCATCCGGTATGTAACCGGTAACAGGGGCTGACATTGAACCTAAGTTTATGAATGCAATGATTGCATATACAACAGTCATTGCAAGGACAATGAGATAATCCTTTTTGCGCATCCTGTAATCCATGGTCCTACCCCCTGAAACATTCTTACCCAATGATTTTATATAAGGCTGTGTACCAATGCAAGTCTGCCGTCAGATTGTGAGAAGATACCCATGGTCCTTCAGCCACTTTTTTTCCTCCCTGTAACGGGGAAAAACCTTTTCCAGGCATCCGTAGAACCTTGGCGAGTGGTCCATGTGCCTGAGGTGGCAGATTTCATGCCAAAGGACATATTCAATGGCAGATGGCCTGCACATGGATATCCTTGAGTTTATATTTATATTCCTTTTCGTATTGCAGCTTCCCCAGATTCTTTTCTGTCTTCGAATCTTGAATGTACATCCGGGAAGGGCTGCCTTGTTTCGTTCAATGAAATCTATGACAATCCCGTGGGACTGCCGTCTGTACCATTCTTCAAGGTCCTGTTCCGTAAACCCCTGCGGGACAGTTATCCTCTCCGGAGTTACAACAACCCTTGTTCCCGAAACCTCAAGGATCCTTGGTTTTCCAAGATAATACAAGGTCCTTCCGTCGGTGATGCCGGATCCGACACCGGCCCTGTCGGATTGCTCCATGGAATCCATTCTCTTTTCAACCCATCTCCTCTTTGAAGAAACGAATTCCCTGATTTTTTCATCAGGATAACCTGCAGGGGCCTTTACATAAAGTTCCTCTGTTGATTTCAAGGACAATGATATGGATTTTCTTCTCTGATATTCTACTTCAACCAAGAATACCCGGTCACCCAGATGCAGCTTCATCGCTTTATACTTCAAAGACTTTCCTGCCTCCGATGATGGTAGCCCTGATCCCATGATTTTCGTCAAGGAACACAAAATCCGCATACTTCCCTGTGCTCAGGGATCCTGCACGGTCGTATACATTCATTATCCTTGCCGGTGATGAAGTAAGCATTTCGACAGCCTTTTCAATTGGAACACCTGCATTGTTCACCATGGTTCTGATGAGACGGTCAGCAGTTGCCACACTTCCGGCAAAAGCGCTTCGGTCAGGAAGCTTTGCAACTCCGTCCTCGACTATGGCCTTCACCCCGGTCTCCTTGTCGCCGACTATTGTTTCAATGGATGAATCCCCCGCTGCCCTTATGGAGTCTGTTACAAGTGCTATCCTGGAAACGGATTTGTTCTGATATATGAGTTTCAGCAGGCTTGGCGGAAGATGATGACCGTCTGCAATTATTTCAACATTCATGCCGTCTATCAAAAAGGCACTTTCGACCACACCTGCAACCCTGTAGGCATTGATCCTTCTCATTATTGAGCATCCTGAATAAAGGTGGGTAATAAGTTCAAACCCGTTTTCAAAGGCCTCAAGAACCTGTTCATATGTGGCATTGGAATGACCGATTGCAGGAACTATCCCCCTTTTCCTGAGCTCCGATGCAAATTCATTTGCTCCGGGCAATTCAGGGGCAAGGCTCCAGCGTGCAATCCTGTCGGTCATATCAAGAATTTCCATATATTCATTTCTGTCAGGAGGTCTTACATACCTCGGGTCCTGGGCCCCCCTCTGTTCCATTGAAAAATACGGACCTTCAAGATGTAGACCCGGCATCCTTGCTCCTCCGGTCCCCTCTTCAGGTATTTCACTGAAGCTTGTGATCGCCGACTTCAGAACATCAAATCTGCTTGATGTAAGGGTCGGGAATATCATTGTTGTTCCGTAACGGGAATGAATCCTTGAAATCCTGTCAAAAACAGAAGGATCCTCATCCATGAAATCCATCCCCCCTCCGCCGTGGGAGTGTATGTCTATGAATCCCGGGGTTACATAGCAGCCACCTGCATCCACCGTTTCATAGCCCGTATCGTCGGTGCGGTTTCCGATACCCGTGATTATACCGTCTTCAAATGTCAGCTCAGCACCTTCAATGATCCGGTACGGAGTAATTAGCCTGCCGTTTATTATCTTTGATTTTCCCATTTCCTCTCTCCTCAATACGAGTTGTTGGTCTTTTTTCCAATTCTATTGTTCAGTTCATCCAGTATTTCCTGCATGCCTGTTTGTTTCATACCCCGGATATATGCACTTATTCCATCTTTTATTGATACGCTTCCGGAAAGTATCCGGTTGAAATGTGTATCAAAGAGGGCTGCAGAGCTGCTGTTCAGCAATTCTCCTTCCCTGACCCTGAACATCTCAGGAAATGCAAGGTCCATTGAAAGGTCATACATGTACCCGAGTTGCTTCGACTCCGCGATATATTCCGTCCTGCTTTTTATGGACTCAAGCAGTCTTCCCACGATTGTTCCGTCAGCAAGCTCCGTATTGTCAATCAGATTCATGGTTTCATATGAAAAGAACGGGCTGTTCATCAGGATGGCATCACTTCTTCCCGAGAAGAATCTGTAATCATTCACAATTACATTGTTGCCGCTTAATTCATATAGAGTACCCGGAGCCCCCCTGCTGGCGAAAAGAAATCCCTCAAGGTCACCCAGGAACAGATTTACAAATGTCTGCAGTGTGGCAGAAGCATTTGGAGTGTTTGCTCCAATGACATACATCCCGGCTGAAAAATCGTATGAAAGAGGAGTAAGGTTTACTGTCCTTGAACCTATTATTCCGTTCAAAACCTTTATCCTGCTGTCATCGAAGGACTGGTATGAAACAACATCGTACAGGTTGGCCGTTGACGGATTACCTGCCATGCTGCCACCCGAATTGAATCTCCATCCTTCTTTTCTAAGGATTCCATCCTGCCTCAGCCTGACAAGGTATCCAAGGGCATCTTCCATTTCCTCAAGGAGCATGCTGTCTTCATATGACCCGAAATCAGTATTGTATACAATGCTTGTTCTTTGGAAACCATCACTTCCGATGCTTATGGGTGCACCACAGGCACTGAAGATATCCCTGAAGTTCATGGCATTGTAGTATGACATTCCGATTGTATCAGTAATGCCGTTGCCGTCAGGATCACCTTTTGCAAATGCCGCGGATACCTCATAAAGGGAATCAAGGTCCATGGGGACATCCAGACCAAGGGATTCAAGGTAGTCCGCCCGGATCATTCTTCCGTATACCACCGGTTCAAAGCTTCTTGGCAGTGCCCAGACATGTCCGTCGTCAAGTCTGAATATGTTCCTGAGCGCCGAAGGTATTTCATTCCACAGCTGATTTCCTTCAAGAAGCTCATCGATTGCAAGAATGCTGTTTGAATCCCTGAGTTCAATGAGCCTTTCGATGTTTGAAAGGGGGAACTGGTAGAAGCCCTCGGCTCCTGTCGTATTAAGAAGATCGACTATCTTGTTTCCTGATATATCAATTACCTGATGTGGTGTGATGGTGAGTTCCTTGTCGAATATCTCATTGAATTTACCAACGGAGTCGTTTATGTAATCCATATTGATGGACCTGAAGTATACTATATGAATATCGAATTCCTTTGCCTCGCCGGCAAATTCAATCCCTTCAAGGATAGGTTTTTCAGAAATATCAGGGTTTTTATCTCCACAGCCTGCAATCGACAAAGTCAGTATCACCGCCAGAGCCATGGGAATCATCTTTTTCAGCATTTCGGACCTCCGTGACATTGATTATATAGCAAATGGGGATTTTTTTGTATTTTTTTGGCAACAAAGGGCACTGAGTATAATATAATGACACTTGTAACAAATTCAGGAGGCGGCATATGTTGAATTTTGGTATTTCGGCACAACTTTACACCCTCAGGAACTATACAAAGACCCCTGAGGATTTCTTGAAGACATTGGTAAAAATAAAGGAAATAGGCTACAAGAGTTTTCAGCTTTCCGGTGCAGGACCCATGGAACCGGCTTATATAAGGAAATGCCTTGACCAGACAGGTCTTGTCATGTCTGCCACCCACACAGCTCCCCAGCGTCTGCGTGATGACCTTCCAAATGTAATCGCAGAACACAGGCTTTGGGGCTGCGAATTCGTTGGAATCGGAATGATGCCCGAGGAATATCGGGATGATTACGAAGGAATCGTGCGTTTTTCACGGGAATTCAATGAAATTGGCAAAAAGCTCAAGGCATCAGGGCTGACCCTCATCTACCACAACCATGACTTTGAATTCCAGAAATATGATGACAGGCTTATCATGGATATCATGATGGATGAAACAGACCCATCAGCATTTGAATTTGAAATTGATACATATTGGGTACAGTCAGGTGGAGCAGATCCCGTTGACTGGATATATAAACTTGACGGCAGGATGAGGTACATACACTTCAAGGACATGGCCATGGATGGAAGGAAGCAGATCTTTGCCCCTGTTGGTGAAGGAAATCTGAACTGGGAGAAGATTATTACTGCCTGCGAGGAAACAAAGATAAAGTGGTGTGCCATTGAACAGGACACCTGCAGAATAAATGAGTTTGAGGCGCTAAGACAGAGTTATGAAAACCTGACCATCAGGTATGGTTTGGAGGGCTGAGGTGGATAAAGTAAGACTCGGTATCATAGGATACGGAAGCATGGGTTCTTCCCATGGAGATTATGTCGTAAAGGGCGAAGTTCCCGGTTGTGAACTAACTGCTGTATATGACAATGATGCAGCCAAGCGTGAAAAAGCAAAGGAAAATCTTCCCGGGAACGTTGCAATATTTGATGACCTGGATTCACTTCTGACCTCAGGTTTGGTTGATGCAGTTCTTATCGCAACCCCCCATTACTTCCACCCTGATATAGCAATCAAGGCATTTTCCCACGGACTTCATGTCCTTTGCGAAAAACCGGCAGGGGTTTATACCAATCAGGTTGATGAAATGAACCGGGCAGCCGAAAATAGCGGAAAGGTCTTTTCCATGATGTTCAACCAAAGGACCAATCCAATCTATAAGAAGGCAAAGGAGATTGTTTCTTCAGGAGAACTTGGCGAGCTTAAGAGATGTGTCTGGATAATCACCGACTGGTACCGTCCGCAGAGCTATTTCGATGCCGGAACATGGCGTGCCACATGGAAGGGTGAGGGCGGTGGCGTCCTCCTCAACCAGGACCCGCATCAGCTTGACCTCTGGCAGTGGATATGCGGAATGCCTGTTTCCATAAGTGCGCAGTGCTATTTCGGCAAGTATCATGACATAGAGGTTGAGGACGATGTAACGGCCTTTGCAGAATATGAAAACGGTGCAACCGGTGTATTCATCACAAGCACAGGCGAAGCTCCGGGAACCAACAGGTTTGAAATAAGCGGCGACATGGGGAAACTTGTAATTGAGAATGATAAGCTTACATTCCACAGACTTGAAATGTCTGAAAGGAAATTCAACAGGGAGTTCAGGGGAGGTTTCGGACAGCCTGAATTCACCGTTGAAGACATAGCCATTGAAGGTGAAAATCCCAGGCACAAGGGCATTACAATCAATTTTGTAAACGCAATACTTCATGGTGAGGAACTGATTGCACCTGGCCCCGAGGGGATAAAAAGCCTGATGCTTTCCAATGCCATGCTGCTTTCTTCCTGGCTTGATAAAAAACTGGATTTACCCATAAATGGTGATTTGTATAAAAAACTGCTTGATTTGAAAATCAGGGAATCAACCATTGAAAAGAAAGTTTCCGATGTAACTCTTGATACAAAGGGCACTTATTAAAGCAACCTATTTCGAATCTATTATTTTTCAGTATATTCACAAATACTGTAATTTATGCTAGTTTGATTTTGGTATTCAATATTACATCATCAGAGGAACAGCTATGACAGTTAATTGGACACTTATAGGAAGGCGAATCAAACACCGTCGTATCAAGTTGAAGCTGACCCAGGAACAATTGGCAGAGAAGGTTAGGACATCCAATATCTATATATGCAGGATAGAGTCAGGTGTTGCATGTCCTACGCTGATAGTGCTGATGCAGATATGCAGGGCACTGGGTTGTTCAATTTCATATCTGGTGGAAGGAAAGGACTTGATCCAGTATGACCCCAATGCCCGGGAAATATTCAGGATGCTGGACGGGTGCTCTCCCTATAAAATCAAGGTCGTCAGTAAAGTAGTTAAATCAATATTGGAAGCTGACGCCGCCACATAAAGCAGTGCCGGAAAACAATACATGTACTGGAGAACTGCAATTTCAGAGCAGGTTTATTTGTTGCTCCGTTTTATTGGACTGAACCTGCATTTATCTTATCAAGGCTTCCCGCAGTCAGCCTGAGTTTGAACCTGATTGAATCTTCAAGGTACTCTTTTTCAAGGACTTCGGTGTTCTCATGGATATATGATATCAGACGTCCCTGGTCATACCCGATGTTTACTTCTGCAATCCTTCTGCTGCCCTCTGCGGCAATTTCCATCCTTTTTACCAGTTCGGGTATACCCTCTCCCGTAAGTGCCGATATATAAAATCTTCGGTCGGAGTTTCCGGAATTGGTATAAAGCCCGCCTGCAAGGTCAATCTTGTTTACCACCTCTATGACAGGTATGCCTCCGGCTCCCAGTTCACCAAGTATTTCATCTACTATGTCCTTTTCAGCATCCATCCTGGGACTGGACCCATCCATCACATGAAGGATCAAATCAGCCTGAGCCACAACGTCCAGGGTTGACTTGAATGCCTCTACAAGCTCATGGGGCAGTTTGCTTACAAAACCTACTGTATCCATAAGTATTACAGCTTCCCCTGAAGGCAGTTCAAAACGTCTGGCTGAAGGATCAAGTGTTGCAAAAAGCATATCCTCGGCGAATACAGAACTGTCGGTCATCTTGTTTATCAATGTGGACTTCCCTGCATTGGTATAGCCTGCAAGGGCTATTGTGAACATGTTCTGCTTTCTTCTGTTGTTTGTCAGAATTTCCCTTCTGGCATCCGTATCCCTGAGTTCCCTTTTAAGGATATTTATTTTCCTCAGGATATGCCTTCGGTCAGTTTCAAGCTTGGATTCACCGGGACCTCTGGTTCCTATTCCACCTCCCAGCCTTGACAGCTGTGCCCCTCTTCCCGTGAGCCTTGGGAGCATATATGAAAGCTGAGCAAGCTCAACCTGAAGCTTGCCTTCCTTTGAATGTGCCCTTTGTGCGAATATGTCAAGGATCAGGGAACTTCTGTCGAGCACCTTTACATTCAGCATCTGTTCTATGTTTCTTATCTGTGCAGGTGTCAGGGAGTCATCAAATACTATGGTGTCCGCATCATACTGTCTGCAGATGTGGTTGAGTTCCTGAATTTTTCCTCTTCCCATATAACTTGCCGGGTCAAATGATTCCCTTTGCTGCTCCTCCTTATGGACACAGATGCCGCCGGCTGAATCAATGAGTTCCGCAAGTTCATCAAGAAGTGCACTCTGCCCGGGACGGCTTACTCCCGCCGCAATTACAATTTCCCTTTCCCTGTCCTTTTCTATTTCCTTGTTTGACCCGTACTTCAGCATTTCAAGGATCAGGTCATCTGTCTCCATTACATTGACATATGGCCCTGAAATCACCGGTTCGCCTTCAATGTCAACGTATGCACATGAAATTCCATTGGGTCGTCCTTCGTATGTACCAACGGCAGCCATGACAGCCATATCCGTATTCTTCAGTGTATCAAGGTCAATGGCAGAAAGTGTGCTGTCAGGACCCGGATGGGTATGTATGCAGCGTGTCTGTCTGTCAATGTCGACCCTTCTCATGGTGACAGTCTTGAAATCACCTATGGATATTTCCTCAGTTTTGCCACGCGGTGAAACAAACACGGATATTTCCCTGTTCACATGCCCCGTAATTTCACAGATTTCATCTATTATCTGCTGGTCACAGAGGAAAGATGGATCGCTCTTGATATCATACAATTTCTCAAGACGTTCAAGTATGCTCCTCTTCAGACCATTTGTGTTTCCCGTTATTTCCTTCGCCATTTGGTTTATTCTCCGGCAACGGAGAGTTTTTTGATTCTTACGGGAGGTGACCCTATTCCTCCTCCCATCCCGAATCTAAGCTCCGATGCAAATTCTTCTATGTCCATGAGCAATTCATAATAATTGCCCGATATTGTTATCTGGTTTACTGAGCGTGTAATCTTACCGCCTTCAATCAGATATCCCTTTGCCCCAAGTGAAAAATCCCCTGAAATTGGATTGAATCCCGAATGGATACCGTCAAGGTCAACAAGGTACAGGCCTCTTTCCACACCTGAGACAACCTCTTCAAGACTCTTCTCACCGGGTTTGAAATACATGTTCGTTGGTGAGATGCCTATGGTTGATTTATATGATCCCCTTGAGGCATTTCCCGTTGATTCAACTCCATCCCTGGCTGCGCTTTTGAGATTATGCAGGAAGGTTTTCAGCACTCCTCCGTCTATGACCTTTTTATACCTCGTTGCAACACCTTCTCCGTCAAAGGATGAAGTGGATGTGCCCCCTTTGTAGAACGGGTCATCTATCAGGTCAACGCAGTCAGCAGCGACTTTCTCTTCCAGCTTTCCTTTAAGGAGGGAGAGATTCTTGTGGACTGACCTTGCTGAAAAAATGGATGATACAGCACCGAGTAATCCGGCAGAAGCCATCCCGTCAAGGATTACTTCATATTCACCGCCGGTGACGGGCTTCGCATCAAGCAGGTCAATGGCACCTTTTACGGCCTTCCCTGCTATCCGCTCAGTATCAAACTTTGAAAAATCGTTGTCGATTATAAAGTCAAACCCTGAGCTGTAGACGCCGTTTTCCTCAGCAAGAACCATCAGTATTGCATATGCAAAGTTACCTTCATCTGAAAGTGCCAGTCCCTTTGTATTGAAAAGTTCCGAGGCATATGTTCCGGTTCCCAGCATACAGTACTGGCTGGCCTTGATCCTTGGGTCAAGTCCAAGTGCCTTTCGTTCCATTTCAATGGCGAAGTCTATCTTCTGCTTCTCGGTTACAGCATCAAGTTCCTTGTTGAGATTGTTTACAGGTGTGTATTCCTTGGAACCTTCAAAAATATAGTCCTGGTCCTTTGAGTCGTTTATTTCAGCATTCTCCACCGCTCCTTTGACAAGATACGGAATCGAGTCCACGGAAATCTTTTCTGTGTACGAGTAGCCGATCTTTCCATTGTAGAACCCCCTGAAACCAAGTCCGGAAGTGTCAGCAAGCTTGTATCCATCAATTTCTGACTTTGAAATCTTGACTTCAAACTCTTCTCCGGATGACACATACACTTCCATATCCGCCATTCCGGCTTCCGTGCCGGCCTTGAATATTTTATCTGCCAAATCCCTGTATTTCATATTATCTGCCTCCCACTGTGATGGAACTCACCCTTACTGCAGGCTGACCTACATTTGCCGGTATGCTTCCGCTTGAAGACCCGCACATACCCTGGTCCATGTCCAGATTGTCTGCAACCATGTCGATTTTCTGAAGGACCTCAGGTCCTTTCCCTATCAAGGTAGCTCCTCTGACCGGTTCGGCAATCCTGCCGTTTCTTATCATGTATCCTTCCCTGACGGAGAAGTTGAATTCCCCGGTTCCGGGATTGACGCTCCCGCCTCCCATGACCTTGGCATAGAGTCCGAAATCAACCGATGAAATCAGTTCCGCCTTCTTGCTGCTTCCATTGTCAATGAAAGTGTTTGACATCCTTGATGTGGGCGCGAACTTATAGCTCTGTCTCCTTGATGAGCCGGTTGACTCCATGCCCATCTTCATTCCGTTGAATCTGTCAACAAGATATCCCTTCAGGATTCCTTTTTCAATCAGTACATTCCTTCTGGTATCGGAACCTTCATCATCCATGTTGGTTGAACCCCACTCATTGGGCATTGTTCCGTCATCAATGGCCGTTACCACCTCAGGTGCAACCTTTTCACCTATCCTGCCTGCAAAGACCGAAGTCCCTTTTGCAACACTGGTTGCTTCCAGACCGTGGCCGCAGGCTTCATGAAATATTACACCGCCGAATGCATTGTCTATTACAACCGGCATTGTTCCGGCCTTGCAGTATTCCGCCTTTGCCATCACAACAGCCGTTGCCGCTGCTCTTTTTGCTATATCAGGTATATCCAGACCCTGGATGAACTCATATCCTCCATGGGTACCGGGGTTCATTGAACCTGTCTGCATCTGTCCGTCCTTTTCAGCAACGGCATTTACCATAAGTCTTGTGTAGACCCTTGTATCCTCACGGTAAAGACCTTCGGTATTCGCTATTGCCACATTCTGGACTGTATCTGAATATCTTGATGAAACCTGTTTTATCAATGAATCATATCCCAGCGCTGAATCGTATGCCAGACGGACAATTTCAAGCTTATCCCTCTTGCTTACTGAATCAGGCATGATGTTTACAACATGGATTCTTTCAGTCTTTACATTGTTCAGCACCCTTACTTCACCCGGCGCCGTGCCCTTGACGGCCTGTGCAGCCTTCAGTGCTGTTTCGACCAGACTGTCTATGTCAAAGCTGTTTGTATATGCATATATGCACTTCAATCCGCTGAATATCCTGATGCCTACACCAAAATCCCTTCCTGTCTGGGAGGACTCAAGCTGTCCGTCAAGATAGTTCAGGCTTGAAACGCTGGAGTCCTCGATGAAAAGTTCAGCAAAGTCACCGCCTGTCGATACTGCTGCCTCCAGAACAGAGGCTATTACACTCTTTGATATCATATAGACCACCTTCCAAGTTATTCCATTTAATATTATACCATCATGCCCGTCCCATTGCAGGCATACTATGATTATAGCGAGCCTTTCCAATAACCCTTCCCCGAAATCGCAAATGATCCCAGGGGTAATTTGCGATTTCAGGCAAAAAACAACCGGTCATTTGTATAACCGGCTGTTTCAATGCTGTGTTCTGATGTCAGTTCAGGATTTCCTGAAGCATCGCATTGAGCTTTGCTATTTCATCCTTTGTGAAGGATATTCCCTTTGACATCTTGGATCTGTCAGGCGACCACTCCCTGATATCATATTTCGGTTCCCGTTCGTTCCAGCTTATATGGTTGAGTTCCTTGCTCCAACCTGATCCGGATATACTGAGAACCCCCAGTCTTTCAACAATTTCATACTTGAAATCACTCATTTTCTTCCTCCTCTTATTTTACAATATATGTTAATTCTACAAGGAGGAGTAATTTCCTTTATTATTTACAATATTTATCAATATTTATTGAATGATCGCATCTCCTCAAGGGGTTTCCTGCTTTTGTTCCTCAGTTTGTAATCCTTTTCATAGCCAATTGCAATCAGTACCCCAACCCGTTTGTTCCTTGGTATATCAAGGAGCTTCTTTATTTCCTTCTGCCTGCTCCATCCGAGTATGCAGGTTCCAATACCGAGTTCCGTGGCCTGGAGGCAGAAGTTCTCCACTGAAATACCCATGTCAATGAATGCGTAGTCAAGGTTTGTGAAGAATGAACCTGCATGTGATGCAAAGGTTCCCGGTTCCAGGACAACCACCGCAAAAGCCGCAGCATTGTCAGTGAATTTATTGAACTTTACAATGTTGTTGTAAGTCAGTGATGCTAGCTCCTTTACAAGTTCAGGGTCATCAACAATGATATATTTCCAGGGCTGGGCATTGCATGCAGATGGAGCCAGCCTTGCGGCTTCAATGCATTTTTCAAGAAGCTCCCTTTCCACGGGTCTGTCCTCAAACTTCCTCGTGCTCTGCCTCATTGCAGCCAGTTTTGCAAATTCCATCGTTATCCTCCTTTGCTTTCCTTATATAAGTTATATCCTATTATGAATGCAATTATCAATGAATTTTTATATAATACCCATAGAATACGCAACGGGAGATGAATCATGATCAGCTATCAGGGAAACAGGATGATAATTGAAAAACCAACGTGCAGCTGCACCCACCACAGAATGCCCGATACCAACCTATATATCGGTTCAGGTATAATAGAGCACGCAGTTGAGTATATTAAAACCCATTTGAACAAAACCCATTGCATGCTTGTAACCGATGGCAATCTTAATGGTCTTTTCGGAGAGAAAGTCAGGGAGATTCTTTCAAAAGGGTATGATGTCACTTTGTGCATTCCGCCTTCAGAAGGTGAACTAAAGCCTGACAATGAAGCCCTTGGCTACATAATGATGGAGTACACTCCTGGAATTGATTTCATGGTTGCACTGGGATCAGGTACAGTCAATGACCTGACCAGATATGCCGCCCATCTCCTCAGGATACCTTTTGTCAGCATCGGGACAGCACCATCAATGGATGGCTATGTCTCTGTCATTTCTCCTATGTTGAAGGGAAATCTGAAAATAAACAAACCAGCGGATTATCCTGCAGTAGGAATCTATGACCTTGATATTCTTTCAACAGCCCCCAAAGACATGTTATTTGCCGGGTTCGGTGATGTAATCGGCAAATATGTCGCCAAGGCAGACTGGATACTTTCCTCCTATGTCACAGGTGAACACCTCTGTCCATACTGTATCGGATTGTCAGATGAAGCCATCGGGCTTGTAATCTCCAGCCTTGACGAAATAGCGGCTGGATCAAAAAAAGGTTCGCAGGCACTTCTTGAGGCACTGCTT
Organism: Bacillota bacterium; assembly: GCA_036743175.1. Classification (GTDB taxonomy): domain Bacteria; phylum Bacillota; class Clostridia; order DUPQ01; family DUPQ01; genus JAFGQE01. Next base: position 17,240 of record DAINQB010000041.1, read on the forward strand.
CTTACGGGACTTGCCATGCTTATCAATACCGACAGCCGGCCCGCAGCCTCAAATGAACACAACATGGGTCACTTCTGGGAAATGCAGAAACTCCGGGAAAACAAGCCTCATCCTTCCCATGGCGAGGCAGTCGGAATAGCGACCCTTTACTGTCTTGCATTCTATGAAAAAATTCTCTCTGTTGATATAAATGCAGTTGATACCCATTCTCTGCCCCTGGGAAATTATGATCCGCTTACGAGGGAGTCAAGGCTTCTGTCAGTCTACGGTCCTGTCGTCGGAAGGTCAGTCATCGATGATAACACCGATGAACCGATTGCAGCAGAGGAACGACTCCGGAGGGTTGGCAACTTCATCAGCGGTTTTGGAAAAATAAAGGAAGCTCTGTCTTTTCTTCCGGATTACAGGGAAATTCTTGATATGTACAGGAAACTCGAAGGTCCCATGAGTGCGGACAGCATCGGAATTGACCGGAATCTTCTAAGGGATTCACTTCTTTATGCAAAGGATTACCGAAGCCGGTATAACGTTTTCAAGACTGCAGAGGAACTTGGAATACTAGACGGAACCGTCGATGGTATCCTTGACATCCTTTAACCGCTGGTTTTCATCATTGGGTTCAATGTGGATTGATACAAGTGAATCGATTCCAATATATGCCTTCAGCTGTAGTTCCAGTTCAGTTGATATATCATGGGCTGTCCTTATATCCAGTTTGCTGTCAACGAGTACATGCACGTCAACAGCATTGATGTTTCCTATTCTTCTTGTCCTGAGATGATGATAGTCCTTCACCCTTGGATGCTCTTCCAGGACATTTCTGATAACAGTCATCTTTTCCTCATCAAGTGATGCATCCACCAATTGACCCAGGTTGGGGACCAGTATCTTATATGCAGCCCTGAATATGAATATGCTTACAATGACCTGGGCCACTGAGTCAAGGAAGGCAAACCTTGTACCCAGGAGCAAGGCACCTCCGACCCCGATCAGAACTCCAAGGGACGACATAGCATCAGAGCGCTGATGCCATGCATTTGCAATCAATGCATCACTGCCCTCTTTTCTGCCGACATTGATAGTAAAGTGAAAAAGAGTCTCCTTTACAACGAGGGATATTCCCGCAACAATGACCACGAGCAGTGAAGGCAATGTTATCTCTCCGCCGCCGGATGCCTCAATTATTTTTGTTATACCGTCTTTGCCTATTGAAAATCCGGCAATGAAAAGTGCCATGCTGACAAGGACGGTAGCTACGGTCTCAACCTTGCCATGGCCGTAATTATGTTTTTCATCCGCAGGCTTCTTTGTTATCTGCAGGGATATATATACAATTACATCCGTTGCCAGGTCCGAAAGTGAATGTACCCCGTCTGCCACCAATGCTCCGCTGTTACCCATGAAGCCTACTGCAAGCTTAAGTGTGCTAAGAATTGTGTTGATTATGAAGCTGAATATTGTAATTCGGCCTGCCTGTGACTTTTTCATGATTCTCCTCAATTGTCTGATTGAATTGTTTATTGGTCAGAAAAGACCCACCTGACCTGATTCCTCCGTGACTTCACCGGTCCTGTTCCTGGCTTCTTCCATTATTCTCTCTCCAATTACCCATAATCCCTTGTCAATCTCCCTCAGTGACAGTCCTGTCCTTCTTTTCAGATAAGAGCAATAACTTACATATTCCAGGTAATTGTCCCAGGTACTGGGTTTTGTGTTTGTAAAGATGCTTTTCCCCAGTTCCTCCCTGTAAGCAGCCCAGACCTTGTTGTTCAGTATGGGATATTCCATGGGACTGAATATATGTATGAAGAACGCAGGTATCACTATGGAATTCTTCGTTATTGTCCTTGCCCTGTTTATCATGTTGTCCACAGGCAGATTTCCATTGCCAAAAGCCAGTCCGGCCCAGAGATTTTCTTTTTTGACGGCTTCCTGTATAGCTGCAATGTTGCTTGGTGCCGCCTTCGAGATAAAATACTTCTTCCCGTTTACATCAATGGACTCCACTGCTGTGTTTTCAATCCTGCTTACCTTGCCTAAAAACCAGTAAAAAAGATGCCTTACGTCAATCTCAAGTTCTTCGCTTGGTTCGACAGCCATTCCGATTCTCCTGATGTAGTAATCATAGAATTCCTCGGCATGCCGTTCTGAATCATAAGCATTCACAGATTCGCGAATTTCGGAAAGGGCTGGCATCATTTTTCTCCTTTTCCGCTCTTTTCTTTATTCTACCAAACCCATCTTAATTACTCAAGAAATTGTAATATTTACCAACTTTACCTTATGATTTCTACATTGAAGGCTGCAATTTCATCTGCATAATCAATGTTCTCATTTTCAGTGACTGAACCGGGTTCCAGAAAAACTGTCTTGAGGGTAAGGAAGAAAATCTTTATATCCATCATGAATGAATAGTTCCTTATATATATCAGATCATACCTCAGCTTGTCCTCGGCACTTGTTGAATATTTGCCCATTATCTGGGCAAGTCCTGATATCCCTGCCTTTACAGAGTGCCTCTTGTCATAATCGGGAAGTTCCTTGCAGAATTCCTTTACGAACTCAGGCCGTTCGGGCCTTGGACCTATCAGACTCATGTCCCCTTTCAGTACATTTATTATCTGCGGCAGCTCATCCAATCTGGTCTTTCTAAGAAACCTGCCGAACCGCGTTATCCTGTCATCACCCGCATAGCTAAGGACTGCCCCCGTGTTTTTTTCTGCGCCATCCACCATAGTCCTTAGCTTATATATCATGAAGGTTCCCTTTTCAGTTACCCTCTCCTGACGGAAGAAGACAGGTCCCCTTGAATCAATCTTCTGACCGACGGCACACAGGGCAAGTACCGGAAGTGAGAAAAGCAGCAGTATTGACGAGAATACAATGTCAAACATTCTTTTGAAGAATTTTTCTTCTGAGGTAAGACCCCTGCTGTCAAAATAAAGATATGGTGTATCATCTATCTGGGTCAGTTTCGGTCTCATTGTATTTATTTCATATATCTTGGGAGTCAGATAGACTGTTGTTTCATGGCGCGCACAGACCTCGACTATCCAATCCTGCTTTTCCTTTTCTATGCCTGAACACACAATTACTATGTCAATCCTGTCAAGATAGCCTGTGAACTTGTCAAGATTGCCTTCAATGTCAAAGATATAATTTATTTCGTGGGTCTTTTTCTTGTTCTTGATGAAATCATAACCGGTTTTCATGCATTGTTCCAGAGGACCTACCACAGCTATTGACCTCTTTTCCATTGTAAGCCTGTATATGAATTCAACAAGAATCCTTTCTGCACTAAGAAACCCAATGAGAAGAAGAAGTACGAAGATGTATGAAATCTTGACGGTTTGGTTATGCCAGGCCCTGACATTGACGAATATTGCAAACAGGATGGTTCCCGAAATTCCCGCAAGAATGCAATTGAATACAATTTCTGCATATTTTTTGAAAATATGCCTGTACATATCCGTGAAAATGAAAATCAGGACTGCAGCCCCGCAGGGGAGATAGACAATCTTCCTCAGGTTGACCAATTTGTCGAATGGGTCCTCATTTCCAAAGATCAGCACAATATAAAAACACAAAAATACCACGAACACATCGAGGATGATTACAAGATAATTCCTGAGTCTTGCTTCACCTGTCATTTTTTTCTCCCATGCCAAGAAATTCAGCGTATCTGCGGGAAGCTTTCTCCAAACCGTATATTTCCATCAGCCGCTCAGCCCTCTTCTTGAGATAATCCCGGTCGATTTCCTTATATAATACTATCAGCATCTTGTTGGCTATTTCAGAATAATTATGCGGATTGTTGATGTACTCATCACAATCTATTCCCTCAGGATCCGTTATTGCAGGCATTCTTACTGAAAGAACACGCCCTCCGCATGCCATGGCTTCCAAAGGAGTATATCCAAATCCCCTGTATCTTGAAGCATTCACGAACAGGTCTGAATTCCTGTAATATCCGAAAAGGATATCCCTGCTTATCCTGCCCGTCACTATGACCCTGTCATTCAAGCCTGCCCTTCTGATATATCTGTATGCCCGGCCTTTTTCGTCAATGTCCCCGATAACAACAAGGTCATGGGGGATTTCATTCTTTATCTTCCTGAATGACTTGAGTATCGCTATCAGATTCTTCTGGGCACTGTCACTGTTCACAGAAAGTATGAACTTCTTTTTGAGGACGATTTCCACACCTGCCCTAATATCAACCAGAGGATTGCAGATTACCTGCAAACGCTCTTCAGTCAGATGCCTGTGTTTGCTGATTATTTCATCCCTTACCATGCTCCCTGCGGCAGCAATCCTGTCGATTTTCCTAAGCCGTGAAAGGGTTTTTCTCCTGTCCCTGGCTGATACTTCCTTTGATTCCATGCCGTGGGCTGTTGCAGCCGTAGGACAGGGTAGATTGACAGTCATATATCTGTGGATATGGGGGTAATACATAATATCCACAGGGTTCTTCCTTATATATTTCCTGAGTTTGGTTTTATAGAAACTTTTGCCTGTTCTTTTCACTTCCACAACATGAAGTCCGGGATATGCCTTTTGCAGCTGCTTTTTCATTGCATCAGTGGAAAACACAACAATGTATGGGGCCATACCGATTCCATAGAGGCCCTGCAGCAATCCCAGGGCAAAGACCTCTTCACCGGTTTTTCCCTCCATGGATGATACAAATGTCAGGTCATATCCGATTGTGGCCATAAAGTTCCGCCCCCCTCTGATACATTTTATCATATATATCACCGGGGACAAACAATCCCCCTGTTGTCCATGCAATATGGTATGCATCACGTTCCAGGTTGCCTGTTGCCGCAGGACCCGCCAGTCCGGCCGCAGCCGACGGCTCAATCCTGATATGCTCTGTTTCATCGAGGATATACAGATATCTGAACATATCCTCATCCTGGATTGTATAGAAACCGTTGCACAGTTTTTCAGCCAGTGGAGCAACAAAATCGGAGGGGCTTGCAACGGCCAGCCCATCGAGTTCCGTCACATTGTCAAGGCCGTAATCATTTACATTTGTCCTGCCATAATCACCGCTGAGAACTCCCAGCAGCATTGAAGGGGATGAAACGGGTTCCGCAAAGTAGCATTCAACGGCATCCTTGAATATATGCTTGAAACCGAAGGTAATGCCACCCGGAGCTCCTCCTACTCCGCATGGCAGATAAAGGATCAATGGTTTCTCCTTTGTTGGAGTGATTGAAAGTTTTTCAAGGAATTTTTTCATCCTTAGTGCAGAAACAGCGTATCCCATGAACAGGTTACGGGATCTTTCGTCATCGACAAAATGGATACGTTCACTACCTTCGGCTTCCTCCCTGCCCATCCTTGCAGCAAAAGTAAAATCCCCGTCGTGTTCAATGACTTCCACACCCTTGGCAGCCAGCCTGTCCTTCTTCCACTGCTTTGCATCCCTTGACATGTGGACCCGTGCCCGGAATCCAAGTGCAGCTCCCATTATACCGATACTGAGACCAAGGTTTCCCGTCGAAGCGACGCTGATTGTATATTCTCCGAGTATCTTCCTTATATCGGATTCAAGTATCCTGATATAGTTCTCATCCCTGTCAAGCAGACCCTTGGCAGAAAGTATATCCTCGGTTATCTTCATGACTTCATAGATACCGCCCCTGGCTTTGATGGAACCTGCCACTTCCAGGTGACTGTCAAGCTTAAGATAAAGGTCTCCCCTGAGACCCGGATAAATTTCATTTCGCAAATTATCAGCCTTAATAAAGGGTGACTCGATTATCCCGCCCTTTGTTTCAGGAAACAACGAATTGACAACCGGAGCAAACCTGGTCATTCTATTTTCGGCATCAACAATGTCATTCAATCCGAAATCAAGCATTTCCAAATAGTTTTCGGGATTGGAAACTGCGGCCCTGTTGCAGTAAAAGACAGTTTCCCTGTTTTTTATCCTCTTGATGATGTCCTTCATTGTCATATCCTTTTTGCGATTGAATTGAATGTGTAGATTGCCATGTATAAGAGACTTCTTCCGAATGTAATACCTTCACAGTTCCTGTATACATTCCATCTCCAGGCTGCTGCCCGCATTTTGTTCCCGGATAACGATCCCCTTGAAACCCTGTAATATGCAAGGGATTCATCAAGACCCATAAGGCTGTATCCCTTCTTGACGAAATCCAGCCACATCAGGTAGTCCTCATGCCTGTTGCTTGTAAAATTAATTTCATCTATACAGTTTCTGTCAATGAGAACTGTAAGGGTGCCTATATAGTTGTTCCTAAGCAGGGACTTGTAGTCAGCTTCCTTATATACGCTTTTGACAATTCTTCCGGTCCCAGTCCCTGAAGAATTCATAAGTTCATATGATGTATAGCATAAAGAGCATCCGGTTTCATGCATGAAATCAACCTGCTTCCTAAGCTTGTCCGCCTTCCACAAATCATCTGAATCAAGAAAAGAAATAAATCTTCCCGCAGCCATCTCCAGTGCTTTGTTCCTTGCCGATGCAACACCCGCATTCCTATCCCCTCTGACAACAGTGATCCTTTTATCTCTTCCGGAATAGCCTGCTGCAATGTTACAGGTTCCATCGTTCGAGCAATCATCATAAATCAACAGTTCCCAGTCCGTATAGGTCTGTGCGATTACAGAATCAATGGCAGATGAAATCGTCCCCTCACTATTGTAAGCAGGCATAATAACCGAAACCATTTCATTGCTCCATTTCTTCCCCTGAGTCATACAAATATCCTACCCCAAAAAGCTCCAAAGCGCAAAGCTTTTCATCCAATCATCCCAAGGATGTTCGGCACTTTTCAG
>DAINQB010000042.1:0-22884 GCA_036743175.1 Bacillota bacterium
AATCTCTGCTTTTTCATCAAGTCTTCTGAGCCTTGCTGCACAGCTTGCTCCTCCTGCGACCCCACCTACTATCAGTACTTTTTTACTCATTTGTTCATCCTTCTTGGATTATTTGCAAAACCGTTGTTTATAATATCAGATTTTAGAAGTGTTTGCACATAAAAAAGGAGCAAAAGCTGCTCCTTTGATAAATCAAATGCTCCTTGCCGTGTCGCATATCAGTTTAATTCTCCTGTAATCGATGTCTGTCGGCAAAGTGCAGTCAGCACCAAGAATGAATTTTAGTTTACCTTGTCTGGCCAGGATATCCCTCACTGCCTGGACAAGCTCTTCATCTGATCCATTGACAAGCACACCGCTTCTGTTCGCAAGCCCCCCCATGATGACTGAATCCGGGAAAATATCCCGTCCTTCTTCAAGACCTATATTATCTTCATGGACTCCCCAGTTTACAACATCGGCAAGATTCCCATATGAACGGTATCTTTCAAGATTCAGTATGTCCTTGCACATATGAAGTATATTGAATCCACCCTGTTTCTTGATTTCCCCAAGGATCATTTTATCATTCGGTGCGATATACTCCTCAAATTCTTCATCAGTGAAATAGTACTTTTCTCCTCCCAGTGCAGCATAGTATATCCCGTCAATTCCTGTTTCCAGATATTTTTCAGCCAGCCTGCACATACCTTCTGACAGCCTTTTCATGGCATCATACAACGGAGCAGGTTTCTCCCTTAGATGAGCACACAATAACTCACGGGTCCCCTCATAGCCATAAATGCTTTCAATTGGATGTATTGCAGAAGCAAGTGTTCCATGGAGTGTCCCTGCAAAAAATGCCTCTTCGTCACAGCTATCAAGTATCCTTACCGTCATTTCAATCTGGTCTTTTATGAACTTGTCAGTATAAGCAGGTGCTGCGATTTTATTCCAGTCATCCGGGACTTTTATATCTCCGGCATATGGCACCAGATTTTCATTCATGATTTTAAAGATGTCAGTGTCAGTTTTTTTAAAGAACTCAAGATGAGATGCTATTCCCTGTGCACCAAAGGATCGCGGACCGGGAAAATGAAGTGAAAAGCATGTTGGAACATGATCCGGGATCCCTCCTTTAAGGGTTTCGATGACCCTTTGTTTTTTGTCCATTGCCTTTCCTCCTGGTTTTTCAATAATTCTATCAGTACTCCAGGTGTACTTTTCTACAGTTTTGTAGTGTTTTTTACTATTTTTATGTTTATGTTATTATTGTTACTTTCTAGTATATATGTCGGATATATGTTATAATTCAACTGAATTTCAACCGGGGAGTGTTTTATGTCTGAATTAGCCGTCAAATCATTTCAAATTCTAAATATTCTCAATGAATTCACAGATGAGGACCATCCTTTGAATGCCGCTGAGATTATAGAAAAGCTTTCGTCAATGGGAATTGATACTGAAAGACGCTCAGTATACAGATGCATTTCGGCCCTGGAGGACGCAGGTCATGATATTGTCAAATGCGGCAAATCCGGTTGGTTCATCGGAAAACGCCAGCTGGAAACAGCTGAGCTCAAGATACTCATGGATGCTGTACAGCAGGCTCATTTCCTTACCAGCAAAAAAACCCTGGAACTACTTGAAAAACTACTTGGGCTGACAAGCCGGAGCATAGCACATGAGCTTAGAAAGCAGATATCAATCAGCGGACGTCCGAAGCATGAAAATGAATCAATCTATTACAATGTAGATAAGATCAACACTGCTATAGTCAGAAACTGCCAGATATCATTCCGTTATTTCAGCTATGATGAACATGGGAACAAGGTTCTAAGCAGGAATGGATACCAGTATCGTGTCAGCCCGTACTTCACGACCTGGTATTTTGAGAATTACTATATGATCTGTGCAACCAAGGAATATGATAATTTCTCCCATTACAGAATTGAAAAAATGACTGATCTTGAAATAACTGACAAGAAGAGAAGACCTCTTCACGAACTTGCACCCGACGGCTTTGACCTGGCTGATTACCTTAATAAAACCGTTTCCATGTTCACAGGCAAACCGGAACGAGTAAGACTGAAGATAAATAACTCCCTGGCAGGCCAGGTTTTTGATAAATTCGGCCGGGACATCACACTTATACCAGCCGGCGATGGAAAAAGCTTTATAAATACTGAAGCTGTTGTGGACAAGGGTTTATTATCATGGATAATTTCATATATGGATGGAATTGAAGTAATTGATCCATCACATCTGCGTGAAAAAATAGTGGATCACTGCAACAGAATCCTTGATGTCTACAAGTAATGCTGTTTATTCAGGCTAAGATTTTATTTTTCTCTAAATGGAAAAATCCCTTTTTAATGTGAATTCACCGCACATGGGACACGGATATTTTTCATGTACTATGTCAAGATGCCATCTGGAACAGTTTTCGTCTTCCTGAAATTCCACTCTGTCAAGTACCATTCCACAGTCACTGCACACATAGACCGGCTCAAAATATCCATCCTGATAATCCAGATGCAGATAAAATCCCTCATGGAAGTTTCCGCAATATCTGCAGTGATAAATATCATGACCGTAATCCGTGGAAACCATTGCATGCCTATCGTTTATCAGATCCCTTATCCTTTCATAATTTGACTTACTGACAACCAGTCGTTTCAACAGTTCATTGTCTTCATGAAAATTGAACAGCATTTCCCAGTTATACAAGAATCCGAGACCGAATCTGAAGACATCCCTGTATCCGCAGCTTTTACAAATTAATTCGTATGAACAACTCATAAAATCACCTCATTATTTTAACTTGAAGCTGTCAGGGAATGCATTGCACCGGGGTCTTTCTGAACCCTTTTGTAAAAATGCCTGTGCCTTGAGGCACAGACATATTTTATCACAATTTGAAAAATGGTTTCAGTTGAATTCTTATCTAATCCAAATCATTGATCTTCATCTTATCCAGATTTTCTGCTTCAATACGATTGAACTTGTTTCTGGCAGTGAAGTAAAGAATGAAGTTTATAGCTGCCGGAATCGACAATATAAGCAGTGTCCATGAGAAATCCCACAGAAACCCTCCAAGTCTGAAAACATTGGTAACGGTCCGTATTCCATTTATGAAGGTTATTGTGCTGACGGAAGCAGTAGTTGTCAGTAATGCAATTCCAAGTGCCGCGACAGAATTGAATATTGGAATTATCAGACCGTATCTCCAGCTCTTTCCCTGTGTGATGATGACTTGTATCACTATCAGGGCAATGTTAAAAAGTACAAACAAAATTATTCTAAGCATTATTGGTTCCCTTTCTGTTTCTTGTATTCGTTTATCAGTATCTTTGTAGTATCCAGGCTTAATTTGTCATCAATTGCAAGCTTTTTGATAAGTGCTATATATGGTTCGTTGGATTCCCTGTCATTGATCATGATTTTTTGAATGATTTTATCAAGACGCAGCCTTACAGTCGGGTACGTCACATTGTATTGATTGGCCATCTCCTTCAATGAACCTGAAGCCAGAACAAATTTCTTAATGAAACTGATATCCTCATCTTCCAGATTGCCTATCCATTCAGGCATTACTGTTGCCATATAAACCTCCTCACTAAAGAATTATCTAATATAATTTTTAACTATATTAAATATACCCTTTAACTTTATTTATGTCAAGATGTTTTTTTACGGATTTACATGGTTACAATATCATAACCCTTATTTATATAATCAGCCATGGGAGGATGCCCCGCCATATCCCCTGTAACAGGAATTCCCAGGGTTTCATTGAATTCAAGAACCCCGAGTTTGGATGAGCATGCCCTGCAAATACAATCGAAGTATCCGGCATCCTTGACCTTCAGATACAATGGGTTCTTAGATTCCTCCAACCCTTTGAGAAGAGTAACTGCTTCCCCTTCCATTACAATCCTGCACTCAATCCCCTTCTCATTCATATCCCTGGCATTAAGTAACACATGAACAAAACACATCGGGTCCCCCCTGAAAGCAAAAATTACATACTTCATATGGATCCTCCTAAGCTACCCCCATTATACCTCTTTTCAAGTTCCACTTCCCCTTTTCCATTCCATTTCTCTCCTTTTTTTTACTTTCACCTCCGGGGTAAAAGTAAAAAATTTTGACTTTTACCCCGGAGGTGAAAGTAAAAAAAAGGCAAGGAAAAGGGACCGGCCATATGGACCGGTCCCTGGTTAGGGAGGATAAAATTAGTTTCCTGAGGCTTCAAGAGCCACTTTCAGCTCAATTTTTGCGGAGTTTCTAAGCACCTCCAGTGTTACTATATCACCGGGAAGATAATTGCCCAGTGTACTTCTGAACTCTGTGTTGGTATTTACAGCAACTCCATTAATTGATAATACAATATCACCTGTAGTAAGCCCCTTGGATTCTGCATCAGAACCGGGCTTCACATCATATATATAAATACCTTCATCTATAACAATACCTTCATCATTCGTATAGTATTTAAGGATTACCCTGTCAAGAAGTACGGCGCCCAGTTGCACTCCCTGGTAAGTACCCGTCTCCTTGATCTGATTGACAAAAGGCACAGCAATGTTAACGGGAATTGCAAATCCAATGGCCTCGCCATCCATATCCTTGTATGTATTTATTCCTATTACTTGTCCCTGTGTATTGAGCAAAGGTCCGCCGCTGTTGCCGGAATTTATTGCCGCATCGGTTTGAATCAGGTTTTGTGCAATCTGTGTGGTGCTGAGTTGAAGACTTCTGCCAAGTGCACTGATTATTCCGGCTGTTACACTTCTTTCATATTCCAGGCCAAGCGGGTTCCCTATGGCAACAGCCGTTTCTCCTACAGTAAGCTCACTGGAGTCTCCAATCTCTGCCGGAACCAACCCGGTTGCATCAATCTTAATTATTGCCAGATCCATTATTTCATCCGTATACATTACAGTTGCATCATGCTCGGTTCCATCAATCAATGTGACTGTTACAGATTTGGGATTGGAAGTAACAACGTGCTGATTTGTCAGAATCAATCCATCTTCGCTGACAATAACACCTGTACCTATTCCTTCTATGTCATAACTTCCCCTGAAGAAATTAGTTACAGTTTCTATGGTTCTTACACCAACAACTGATGGCAGAGCTTTTTGGGCAATGGCTTTGATTGTTTCTGAATATCCGTCACTGACAAGCATATCAGGTATTTCCGGCAGACTCTTCGCTTCTTCAATACCTGCTTGCATATCTATAATATTTTCTTCAAGTATAAGAAGTTTTTCACTGCTTTCATCAGAATTGTTGTTCAATGCATCGATTCCATCCTCAATTCCGGATAAACGCAAATCATATTCATCAAGCATTGTCACTGTACCGGATTTTGCTTCTGCAAGTATTTCATCACCTATGCTTTCAAGCCTGGTTGTAAAGAAAATTCCTGACGCAACAAGTCCAATAACCGAACCTATCATTGTTCCGACCAGCAATATCGCTATTCCCGCAACCCAGTATTTTGTTTTGTTCTTTTTTTCTTCAGTCATACCTTTAACCTTTCACATCAATCAAGTTAACACTTTCATGATTATGATACCCCTCATATGCAAAGATTCCTTGATAAATATATGAATAATCTATGAATTGTTCATTATTTCATCATCTATTCTTACTTTCACTGAAACTTCAAAACAAGCAGGCAACCCGGCCTGCTTATAATCTATTTTTCCTTTAATCTTCTGAAAAGACCTTTGATCTTTTTAGCATCCTTTTTCTGGGTTTCTTTCCTTGCTGCCTCCGCCCTCTGCCTGTATACATTGTTTCCTTTCAGAGCTTCCTTGTTGATACGGGGTTTTCCATCCTTCGGAGCATATGTTTTTCTGACTGGTTTTGGCTTTTCGACCTGTTTCTGATGCACTGATGTCACGGGTTTTTCGCTGCCGGACTGCTCTTTGTTCTCCCTGACTGGTTTTGTATAAGGCTTCTGCCTGTCATCGTAACGTTTCTTGGCTCCTGCAGCCTTATGGGATGATTGCCTTGTGCGCTGATGATGGCTTTGATGTGCCGTCTTCATTACCCGGTTATCCCTGGGCGGCTGAGGTTTGGCAGGCGGTGCCAGTTTCCCGGCCCATTTGCATGTCGAGTTTTCCTGGGCTTTGGCTATCTCTTCATCTGTTGGCAGTTCTTCTTCAAATATCCTTGTTCCAACATGTTCTTCTATTTCGTAAAGTGTAAGTATGTCATCAGATGTTACAAGGGAAATTGCCCGACCCTGTTTTCCCGCTCTTCCGGTCCTGCCTATCCTATGAACATAAGCATCCTTGAATTCAGGAACATCATAATTTATTACCAGGCTCAGATCCTCAATATGTAGACCTCTTGCAGCAACATCTGTGGCTACTACAACCTGAACATCCCCTTCCTTTATTCTGTCGATTGTCTTTATTCTTTTACCCTGTGCATTCTGCCCATGGATTGAATTGACAAAATATCTTTTCCGGGCAAGAAAATCATGGACCCTGTCAACCTCGTCCCTGGTATTGCAAAAAACCAGACAGCTGTCAGGCTGCTCAAACTTCAGAATTCTGTCAAGCTGTGTTCTCTTTTCATTCCTCTCAACCCTATAGTAGACCTGCTCTGTAGTGTCAACTGTCATTGTGTCCGACTCAAGCTCAATGCTCCGGGGGTTGTTCATGTATGAATTACTCAGTCTTTTTACTTCAACAGGCATGGTTGCAGAGAACATCATGGTAGTCCTGGTCCTTGGTGTTCTTTTGACTATGTCATAGACCTGGTCGATGAACCCCATATCGAGCATTCTGTCTGCTTCATCAAGAACCAGGAATTCAATCTTACTGACGTCAAATGTCCTTCTCTTGATATGATCGCTTATTCTGCCCGGTGTTCCCACAACAATTGAAACTCCTTTTCCCAGGGCTTTTATTTCCGTATCCATGTTGTGCTTTCCGTATACAACCGTTGTGTGCATATTCTTCTTGTATTTTGCAATATCCCTGATATCTTTGTTGACCTGTATTGCAAGCTCTCTTGTAGGAGTCAGTACCAGCCCCCTTGGAGCCTTTGAATCCCCGTCAATCATCTGAATCATCGGGATTCCGAATGCAGCAGTCTTGCCGCTGCCGGTCTTGGACATCACAATGACATCCTCTTTTTTCAGTAACACAGGAATTGTCAATTCCTGAACTTTTGTGGGAGTTTCAAAGCCCATATCCCCCAATGCCTTCAGTATATCTTCATCAAGCTGAAGGTCTGTAAATCTTTTTTCCATCTGTCTCTCTTTCATATGTATCAATTTATATATAGGCCCCGTGTTTTGGAAGCAATATATTCGTAATTCTCCATAGTATTCTAACATTTTATACCATTTCATGCAAAAACCCCGGATAACCGGGGTTCTGCAGTAATAAATGAAAGGAGGTGCACAGGGCACTGAAACTTTATTTATACTATAGCCTGACTTCTGTACCATTTACGGCACTTATCTTTCCTGTTTTCGATTACGGTGATCTTCCTCGATTTCTTCCTTCCAGGTTTCATCAAGCTTGTTCCCAAGCCTCGACTCTGCTACAACCTCATGAACCTTGCTATAGAGAATTTTGGTACCGATGGCATCAGCATTGTAGTTGGCAGCCATATCTTTTCTGATGCCCATTTTTTCTGCTTCACCAACAGCATCGATGTTTGCTCCCAGGAAAATGAACTCCCATCCATACTTCTCTTCCTCCATCCTGATCATCCTGCTTATCATACGGTGGTTGAACTGTCTGCTGGCATTTTCCATACCATCCGTTACAATCACAAAGATGACTTTGTCAGCCCGGTTTTCTTCACCAAGGTTTCTCTGTACATTGACCATTTTCTCAATGGTCATGCCTATTGCATCCAAAAGTGCTGTGGACCCTCTTACAAAATAATCATCTGAAGTAAGCTTTTTGATTTCAGCCAGTTCAAATCTGTCATGAAGTATTTCATATCTGTCGTCAAACAGCACTGTTGTGACCTTTGCCATTCCTTCCACATTCTTCTGCTTTTCTACCATTGAGTTGAATCCACCTATGGTATCAGATTCCAGTCCTGACATTGAACCAGACCTATCCAATATGAAAACCAATTCTGTTCTTAAATTCTTCATTTTTTTGCCTCCTAAGATTTTATGAACAGATTTTATACTTTCAGGAACAATGAAAGGTCGCCTGGAAAGCGACATTTTTATTCAACTTTTCATATTCTCTGATTCACTCCGGTTACATCCGGACTACGATTTCACTGGTTTCCAAGACATCTGCCTGTTCTTTCGAAAAGGAATTCATTTATTTCATGTATATCATAGATTCCTTTTTCAATGCAATATTCGATTATAACATCAGACATCAGGCTTCTCGACAATGCATAGCCGGCTTTGCCAAGAAGTTCATTAAGCTCAACCCGGTTAAGTTCAAGGGCAATCCCAAGTGCAATAGCAGTATCCTTGCTTGGAATATAATCCTTATTGCTGCGAATCTTTGAAAAAAGCCTTCGATCTATGTTTGCCTTCCTGTATACACTTGAATCCTTCAATTTCAACTCATCGATTTTCCTGAACAGCATTTCCTGAAAGGTTTCCATCAACCTAAAAGCAAGTGCAGCTTTGGACTCTAAGGAACTCTCCTCATATAATAAATCCGCAGACTCATTATAAACAGCCTGTTTTCTCAGTACTCTCCTGTAATCATAGTCTTCAGGTATATATCTTTGGGTTATGAACTCCTCTATATCAGGATATTTTCTTTTCCCGGCTCTGAAACTTTCATTGTCATAGAGGACCAGATGTACGGTCATGTCATGATCTTTAAGGAACCCAGTAATTTCTTCAGATGCAATCCTGAATGCCTCCTCATGGGGATAGCCGTAGATCCCTGATGAAATCAGCGGAAATGCAATTGATTCCAGATTATTCTCCTTTGCAAGCAGCAACGAGTTCCTGTAGGAAGACCTCAGGAGTTCCTCTTCCCTGAACCCGCCTCCCTGCCAGACAGGTCCGGGTGTATGGATTATATGTCCTGCCTTAAGCCTGAAACCCTTTGTAATAACTGCATCACCGGTCCTGCAAAAACCTATCCTATTGCAGGCATCGGTCAGTTCCTTTTCTCCGGCAGCGGAAAAAATCGCCCCGCAGACTCCCCCGCCCATTTGAAGCTCATTGTTTGCTGCATTTACAATGGCATCAGCATCAATTCTTGTAATGTCATTCCTTACAATAAAGAAAGGCATCAGTTCTCCCCCTTGAACTTCATGGCTGAAGCAAATTCAACAAAACCCATTTTCTCATACATAGGAACCAGGCTTTCTTCGCAGACAAGCTGAATATGCAGACCATCCCTCCTGCATAAGTCAGTCAGCATTCTTGTAATTTCCCTGGCGATTCCTCTGTTTCTATAACCTGGTAAAACTCCTATGCCACAGATATATGCATTTATGACGCCATCAGAAACAGCTCTTCCTGTTCCGACCAGCACAGCACCATCATAAACATATACAGCACAATGGCTACCGGACATTGCCATGGCGAGTTCAGCAGAGGACAGCCCTAGCACAGAGTTCCAGCCCAATTCTTCATACAACCCAAATAAGTCCGAATCATTTTTCAGAATCAATGATGTTTCCATAAATCTTTCCTTTCAGGACTTTTCAGAACAATTGTATACATCAAATATTAAAAAGTAAAACAAAACCCCCGGAACAACTGATATTCTGCCAGTTTACTCCGGGGGTTCGGACAAA
Source organism: Bacillota bacterium (assembly GCA_036743175.1). Lineage (GTDB taxonomy): Bacteria > Bacillota > Clostridia > DUPQ01 > DUPQ01 > JAFGQE01. The sequence goes on from DAINQB010000042.1 coordinate 9,751, forward strand.
CAGTACTTAATTGTTTATATTAAGACCCACAGAAAGCACGATACTGACATCGTTCTCATTTGTGTTCAAAATACCTTCAAAATTGGAATCCTCTACAAAATTAAGAACATCCCCCGCCATTTCCTCTTCATTCATGTTTATGACCATAATCATGGCACGCCCTCCCGAAACATCTGAGCTTCTTGAGATATATGCCCTGGCCCCTGACATGCCGCTTAAAAGATCCTCTGTGGTTGTATTTGCTGAAAATTCAGCACCTTCAAGCGTATATGTGGTTTCATCGCCCCTGTCTATTTTGAAATACAGGGTTGATTCTCCCTTGTCTATGATGTCGGTCTTAAGTTCCTTGATCTGCTCATAGCCTTTGTAGATCTGCAGATAAACACGGAGCTCCTGGTCATCATCTGCTTCAAATGTGAAAGCAGCCTCATTTACCATGGAATCCATAACCTGTGAATCAGCATAATTGAATAATATCTCCTTTGAACTTCCTCCTTTCTGTCCGCAGCCCGCAAAAAGAATTGCAACTGCAATTGCCAACGTAAAAATAATTGTTTTCTTCATCTTACCTATCCTTTATTTATTCAATAAACCGTTTTCATCCGTACCATTTTTGTCCCGTAGGAAACCCACGAAGCAATCGGTGATGGACGGGTCAAACAGCTTACCTTTCCTGTTTTCAAGTGCGCTTATAATCTGTTCAATACCAAGGCCTTCATTGATGGTCACCAGGTCATCATAGTAGGCAATCAGCCTTATGACCCTTGACAGGAACGGTATGGCATTGCCCTTCAGTCCCTGAGGAAATCCGGTTCCGTCCCAGTTCTCATGGTGATTCAGAATGACCCTTGCAAGATGTGATGTTTCATAAGACAGCGCAGCAATCTTATAACCTATCCAGCAATGTTTTTTCATATTCTCAAACTCATCATCCGGTGCTATTGTATTGCCCTCAGGAAGGAAATGACTCAGTGACACCTTGCCGATATCAATCAGTTCTATTGAGTTACAGATATCCTCAAGTTCGAAATCCCTTAGATTCAGATATGGTCCTGCTTCCCCCGCCAGTTCTACAAGCCTCTCCGTTCTTACCTTTTCACTGGAATATCTTTCCTGATAAATCTTCTTAAGGCTGTTTATGGACTCGTTCTTAATGCTTTCAGATGACATGGATTTGATGTAGTACATATCAGACTCAGCTTTTCGTATTGCCTTGGCAAGATTTTCTGAGTCATCCCTCACAATTGAATATCCAAGTGATATTCCTATGAAGTTCAGCTCCCTGAATTCCTTGCTGCAGTCATCATTGATATGTTCAATTATCTCCCTGACCTTGATTTCACTTGTGTTGTTGAGGAATATATAGAACTCGTCCCCGCCAATCCTGTAGACAGTTCCCTCTTTGCAATTCTTATTCAGTATGACTGCGATTTTCTTAAGCATATGGTCACCGTAATCATGTCCAAAGATATCATTCATCAGCTTGAGGCCATTGATATCTCCCACTATTACAGCAACAGGAAGTTTGTCAGCACGCAGAATCTCAACGGCATCCTTCTGGAAAAGGCTTCTGTTTCCAAGCCCGGTGAGAATGTCATGTAGCCCCGACATCTCAAGGAAATCTATATTCTTTATTTCTCTTGTGAGATCTTCAAGAACAATCATCCAGTACTTCTTTCTTTCAAGGGCCAGGGTTGTACAAAACTTTCTGAGCGGAAGCGTTGTGCCGTCTTCCCTTGTCTGTTCACAGTACATTGCACCTTCACTGCTGAAAAGTTTGATGTTAGGTCTGCTGCTGACCTGATGATAATCCTGTGGAGTAACATGATCCTTGAGTTTCAGAACATCGGTTATATTCTTGTCAAGTATGTCAGCTTCCTCCATACCTACGAGTTCTGCAAAGAATTTGTTAATAAAAACTATGACACCTCTTGTGGAGTAGACACAGACTGCTCTTTGTGAGGATTCCTGCATACTTTGGAATATGCTGTATGAGGTCAGATAAAGTTGGTTTTTGCGGTAGCTGTTGAAAACAGTCGCAATACATTCACCCGCAAGGATTATACTATTTCTGATTGTTTCATCAATATCAATCAGCTTTCCCTTGTTCAGAAAAAATACACCGCCATTTATAATGCTGACATTCCTGATGTTCTTTATGGGGTATGCTATGACTTGTCTGAATATATTCCTGTCAAACATAGGGTAAGTCATTCCGGTCCTGTCACTGAACTCAGTAAGATCCTTCAGGCTGCCAAGTACCCTCACCCTTTCTTCGTAATTCATGTTCCTGAGAAGCCCCAGCGAACTGTAATCCTGACCCGGACCTGAAACAAAACTTTCCAGTCTGTTGTCCATCATGAGCGGCTGAACAACCAGTATCATATCAAATCCAAGCCTCTGCTTGACTTCGGTCAGATAACCGACTATTGTGCCAGGAAACTCCTCATGGGTGCTCCTGTTGAAGTCATGAAGAAAATTCGAACTGGCCTCTACTATGTAATTGTGTATTTCATTGCCGTTACACATATAACACCTTTTGAAATTTGTTTTCTCAATGATTATACCATCATAAAAAGAGAATATGGAATAAAATACCCCATTAGTCTCAAGTGAAGGTCATAATGACGAATCGAGGTCCTGTAAATTACGACTCTGCTTTGGTATAATTTTTTTATCTTATGCAAGGAGAACTTTATGTTAAAAGGGATACCCAAGGTGCTTTCACCTGATTTACTTAAGACTTTATCTGAAATGGGACATACGGATACTATCGTTCTAGGTGATGCGAATTTCACAGGCGAGAATTTCGCAAGACAATCAAACTGCAGGATGCTTCGGGCGGATGGTATAGGAGCAGTCAGGCTTCTTGACGCCATACTTGAAGTCATTCCCCTTGATGAGGATGACCCGAATCCGGTCATGCTCATGGCCTGCGACAAAGACCTTGAAATAACAATCTGGGATGAATACATGAAAACAGTAAAGAAACATTACCCTGAAGCTGGTGTAGGTTTTTATGAAAGACAGGAATTCTATGCCAATGCAAAGAAGGCATACTGCATAGTCCAGACCGGTGAAGAAGCAATCTATGCAAACATAATAATAAAGAAGGGAGTAATCGAATAACCTCAGTTACTGCCTTCGACCGCAGGTATTGCTGCTGCTATAAGAAAAACCACCAGTGCCAGAAAAAACAATCCGTTCATAGGAATTCCTCCTTTCATATTGTTATTTTATTGAACTTACTGTTCCATTTATGGCACTATTCTGTTTCGAATACTTTTATTATAGTTTCAGATGATAGATTGGGATTAAAATCAGGCAACCCTATGCAATTGTTTCCAAGGGTGCCCTCAAAATAACTGGAGTTATCAAGGCCCCCGTTTATGTATAATTCAGACATCAGATACGCTGCAGTATCATATCGTTTGATAACAGATGTCAGAACCACAGAATCAATGCCATTGTAAATTCCTTCATCATACCAATCCCCATCAGCTTCGATTATCCATCTTGTGTCGCCACTGAAGGTTCTTAGTGCAGCTTCTGCAACTGCTCCTTTACCTGCTCTTCCTGATGCTATGAATATTGCATCAACACCTCTGTCATACATCCCGGAAGCAAGGGTTGCTGCATTTTCCAAATTGAAATATGAGTTGTTGAATAAGATATTATCTTCAGAAATTTCTGCAAGGGTGCCCTCTTTTTCATTTGCATTTTCCAGGCCCTCAAGGAATCCTGCCAGATAGTCACTGGCTTTTTTATCATCCTCGCCGCCTATGAATCCGAAATGAGCTTCCTTTAGCTCTATTGCAGCTGTATAACCTGCAAGATAACCCATGTCGTACTCGCTGAAATCAAGCACCTTTATGTTTTCTCCAAATTCAACGTCGGAGTCAAGAATCACAAAGCTGACATCGCTGAAGATTGAATGGCTTTGAAGAACTGCATCCCTGAATTCAGGTCCGGGAAACAGAATGAACTGCCTTCCTGCAGATGCATGCTTTTGTATATCATCAAGGATTGTTCCATCATTCAGGTCATAGTAGTACTCAACTATCAGGTCATATCCAAATTCACCTGCAGCATTATTGCTCCCCTTGTATGCCATGAAAGCTGAATCACTGCCTGAATCCATCATTACAAAAGCCCTTTCCTTCTCTCCCGGTTCCTGAGAAATATAGGGCACCCTTGTATTTTCAATGACAGATTCCGGGATATTGGATTCCATTAAATCACTACCCGGTGAACAGCCCGACACGACCAATGCCAGTGAAAATATTACAACAATTCCCATAAAATGCTTTTTCATAATACCCTTTATACCCATTCACCATTCCCCACAAATAATTACCTGTCAGGAAAATATTTTCCTGACAGGTAATTATTCGCAGAAAAACCGCCTTCATTTAAGGAAAGCGGCTTTAGAAAACAAAAATCAAATTATTTGTTGCTGATGAATCTTTCCACGGATTGTTCACATAATCCAAGGAATGAGCTTTCTCCCAGTGTATTTATCTTGAAGAACACTGCCTGGCTTCCACCGGATGTTATTGCAGTGACAAAAAGATCATCACCATTCCCAACAACAGTAACACTCATGCTTACCCGGTTTCCCCCCATTGCACTGTATCTTTCATAAACCCTGACTGCCACTCTGACATCCCCAAGATTAAGATCGCTGCCATCCTCATAAGTAACTGAAATGCTTCCTCCTGAAATATCATTCTCCAGCCATCTGAGAAAGGCATGAAAATCTCCCTTTAGTCTTCTTTCGTATTTTGCCATCTGTTGCTCCTGATTAAAATTTTGTTGGTTTCAATTAATATAATACAGTCAATCTAAATTTTTTCAAATACAAAGCGATTTCTTCCCTGCTTCTTTGCTTCATAAAGAAGGTTGTCAACCCTGGTCATGGCTTCCTCAGTGGAAATATCCTTAAGGTCATCAATAAATAAAGCACCTGCGCTGACGGTAACAAATTCACTGACCTTATTACCATCGTGAATATATTTCATATCTTCAATCCCTCTGCAAACTTTTTCGGCAAGGTTCTTTGTAAATTCATCGCTTGTATTGGTCAGGACAATCAAAAATTCCTCCCCACCATATCTGACCAGAAGATCCGTCTGTCTTCTGTTTATCCTGCCAAGCTCTGCAGCAACAGCTTTCAGACAATTATCCCCTTCAACATGCCCATATGTATCGTTGAACGCCTTGAAGTGGTCGATGTCTATCATAATCAAGGCACCCTTGATTCTATTCCTTTTGGACAATGGCCAGAAATTCTTCAGATATTCCTCCAGGCTTCTTCTGTTTGGGAGGCCTGTAAGTTTATCTGTCATTGAAAGTTCCCTTAACTCTTTATTTGCCTCAGTAAGCTTATGCTGAAGATCAACGAGTTCTTCCATTGCTTTTGTAAGATCCTTGGTGCGATCCTTTATTTTTTCCTCAAGCCCATGCTGTGATTTTCTGATTTCATCCGTGAGGGAAATAAGCTCACCCTCAATCAGTCCGAATTCATTGGTAGAAACTTCATAGTCATCAGGCGGATTGTAGTTTGCCTTGAAATGCCCGATAAGACCAACTATTTTCTTTATTGGTTTATTCAGTGATTTTGAAATCACAAGTGCAGCTATCAATGTGGTTATTATTACCAGAACGGCACTGAGCAACATGAAAAGCTTCATCCTGTCAATGACTTCAAAAGCCTCTTTTACAGGAATCTGATACAGGATCCCCCACGATGTTCTCTGTGATGGTGTATAGGCTACAAGCTTTTCCACCTCTTCAAACTCATACACTCCATATCCTGATTCTCCCGCAGTAACTGCAGCTACAGGCTCAAGATAGGACAGATCCAACATCCTTGCAACCATCTGCGGGTTAGGATGACCAATTACACGTCCCTGTGAGTCAACAACAAATCCATAGGATGATTCCGGGTTTGAATATGAAAGAAGTGTCAGTTCACTCAAAAAACCAAGGTCTATGCTGGCACCGATGACCCCGATTATTTCACCGTCTTTAACAAGGGGCTGTGCATGTACTGCTATGGGGACATTTGTACTTCTTGAAACAATTACGTCTGAAAAGACGATTTCACCCCTTATGGCTGCCTGAAAATAATCTCTGTCGGACCTGTCACCCATTGTCTCGGGAAAGGACGACTTATAAATCTGCATTCCATCCGTATTCATGATATATACCTGGGTTATGATTGGAACGTCTTCAATTATCTCCTGGGTTATTTTATTGAAAGATTTTATATTATCCGGGTCTTCGGAATATGCCCTTGCAAGTATAGAGAGAATTCTTTTGGCATTTTGCATGTTTTGGTCTACCTGAACTTGAATGGCTAATGCGGACTTCTGCATTTCTTCATGGATCTGCTGCTTTTGTATGACTGTTATCTGATTTGTTGCCAAGGCAGTATAGAAGACCATGGTAGTCAGCGACAATAAGAAAATAAGAATGAAGACCCGAAGCCTGAATCTGCCTATTTTTCGGACCATGCCAAACCCCTCAGTCAAACATATAATTACTAGTAATTATACATAATTAAAACAGAAAATGAAATATCTTGGATCCTGCTCCTGACTGCAGTGGTTTTTCAAGTGTTTCATACTCCTTCCGGTATGGGATCGCTGCCGGAGGCTGCCTTTCCTTTTGAGCCCTTCATCCTTTCCCTGACCCTTTTCATTGTCTTTTGAAAGTATTTCATCCTTTCCCTTCTTGCTTCCTTCCTTGCCCTTGTGCTGATAGTCTTCTCAGAATCCCCGTTGTTTTGTATGGTTCTCAACATCCTGTACTTGATCCGCATCCCGCTGTATATGATATATGCATAGTTAAGACTGGCTTGAAGCAGTGGTGAGGCTGCATTGAATACAACATTTAGGATTGGAATCGTCCTGCTGCCTTCCTTTGTTATGGCATCTGCCATGTCAATCAGAAACTCCTCTATTTCATCTGAATACTCCTGCATGATGCCTGAAACGGATGCCACTGCAAAAATATTATAGTAGATATTGAACAAACCCTTCATACTGTAGCGAATTCCCAGATGTTTCATAAGCCTGTAAACCATCCTTACATTCCCAAGTATAATTGCCAGCCCGTCTATGAATGAATTCGGTGACACCGTCACTGTTGTTGTTATTGCAAATGCGTTGTCCAGCACAATTTTATTGAATCCATTGGCCCTTTTCGTGTAGTACTCAGTTATCTGATTTTTCATGTCATTGGAATTTCTTGTTCTTTCACCGGTGAAGTCAGATTCCTTTAGGCACCTTCTGTAAATCCTTGACATGGCTCTTGAATTGCCTTTATGCATCTTTTCAAAAAGCTTTTCTGATGGTATCGAAAATATTCTGATAAGCGGGTATACAAAATACCTTACTACCAGTAATCCAACCAAAATATAAAACCCGGTCTCAACCACCTTGCTGCCTGAAGAAACAAAGTTCGCCAAAGCCATCATATTGTTGAACATAGAAATCAAAAAGAAGACTATTATAAATCCCATTACTGTCTTGAAAGTTCTCATATCCACCTCCCGGAACCTGATTTTATGTTAATTATATACCAGCGAATCTCTTACGACTTTTGTTCACATTCCTCCGATGAGCATGAAACCATATGTTAAACTTGTTTTTTTGTCTAAAAAACACTAAGATGGTAGTACAAAAATCATAAGGAGGAACATTTTGAGTACTGAAAAACTGGTATGCGAAAAAAGGGATATGGCTGTCAAAGCCAAGAATGTAAGAAAGAGCGGGTCAGTTCCTGCTGTCTTGTTCGGACGCAACATAGAATCTTTGAGCATTCAGATCAACCAGGGTGAGGCCGCAAAATTTCTTAAAAAACATTCCGTGGGCTCAAAGGTAAACCTGAAGATTGATGGCAGGAATCAACTGGCCATTCTAAAGGAATTCCAAAGGGATCCGCTTAGTCATGAACTTCTTCACATTGATTTCATGGCACTGACCGAAGGGCAGAAAATCAAGGTTTCACTGCCTGTCAGCTATATCAACAAAGATACACTTGCAAAGGATGTATTTCTTCAGGAACAGATGAGTGAAGTTGAGATTTCAACCTTGCCCAAATATCTTGTGGATCATGTTATCGTGGATTTATCAGGATTCAGCCTTGGAGATTCAATCCATGTAAGTGACCTTGATGTATCAAAGAACAAGAACATAGAGGTTCTGTCTCCCGGGGATGCCCTGGTCAGCACACTGACCCATGCAACAAGAGCCGAAGAAGAACCTGAGGAAGAGGAAGAAGCACCGGAAGAAGTTCCTTCCGAAGAATCTGCCGAAGAATGACAACTTTACTGAAGAGCCCTGGAAACAGGGCTCTTTTTGTTATGCCATTTCCCTCTCCAAAATACTTTTTATATGCCTTTCAAGGCCCTCTTCGATTGGTGTAGCAGGAACTTTTACACCTGCATCTTTTAATTTTGACAAATCATAGATTCTATGGCAGAAGAATGACCTTAGTTCAGGATTTTCCCTAAGACAATCATTCACCGAAACTTCCTCAGGATTAAGTTCAACTCCAAGGAATTCTGCAATGATTTCATAATACTTCCTGGATTCAATGACATCAGGACCCATTGCACAGAAAATTTCATTATATGTCCTTTTATTGCCAATGCAGCTTAGCATAAGTTCAGCCAGATCTTTGGCAAATATGGGTTGCTGTAAAAAATAACCTCCGCCTGCAAGTCTTACAGGCTTCTTATCCTTTATCCTTTCAATAAGGTCAGGTTTCCGGGATTCAATTGGAAGACAGCCAAGTTCAGAACCTGGTCCATATATGTGAGCAGGACGCAACACAGTATATGCCATACCCCCAAGGTCTCCGTTTATAAATTCCAGTTCACATAAACGCTTCTTTGCACCATAGCTGCCATTACTAAGGAAATGCATGTTCTTCTCAGTTTGTGGAAACCATCTTTTACCCGGATCATAAACAAAATCCGTTGAAACAAAGATCAGATGGTCTGTAAGGTTCCTGAAAACTTCTATGTCCTGCCTGGCTTCCCAAGGCTCGTAACAGATACAGTCAAATACTGCATCCCATCTGACATTTGCAGAAGCTACGATTTCTTTAAAGGATATCACGTCACTTCGGTCTGCAATCAATCCCTGCACTCCTTCCGGCAGGTGTCTCAGTCCCCTTGTAATTACATGTACTTTATATCCTTCACTTACAGCAGTCCTTGCCAATGTTCCACTGAGGAAGCCACTTCCGCCTATTATAAGAATGTTATTCATTCAATCTACTCCAATTCCAATTATTACTGCCTCTGATTGCCGACAAATATCCTGATAGACTCATATTATTTATTTCAATCAAAGTTTTAACAGCCATCATGTCAATCTTCTGTAATCCTTCCTGACAAAAGGATAATCAATGTCTTCAGATACAAGCAACTTGTATTTACAAGGATGTCGGTATGCATTCCCGTGTATCTCCCTTTCCCTGTAATCCCTTATCTCGTCAATGGGTATCCCCGCTATGAAAACACCCTCTTCCTCACCGGCATCAATGATGAGGGTGTCACGGGATTCCGGCTCGCCGGGCTTATATGCGATGCCGTCAAACACCGTTGAATGTCCGTTGCAATCAGGATAACCCTTCGGATAGTTTACAGTGGCAATAGCAAGCATATTTTCATATGCCCTTGCCCTCAGCTGGGAAATTCTGTTTATTTCCATGGGGCATGCATTGGGCACAAGTATTAATTCAGCACCCTTCAACATTAGGATTCTTGCACTCTCAGGAAATTCCCTGTCGTAGCAAATCATGGCTCCCACCTTCACAATACTTCCGTCTATGTCAAGTTCAGCCACATGGAAATCATCACCGGGAGCAAGCCTGCATTCCTCATCGAAGTCGCAGGTATGTACCTTTGCATATGTCAGGACATTTTCTCCGAACCGGTCAAACAATGTAAATGTATTCCTGGGCATCGGATCGAATCTTTCCAGATAAGTAATCCCTATGGCCATATCCAGCTCCTTTGCCAGTTTGGAAAAGGCATTGACAAAGGAACCCTCATGTGAAACGGCATCCCTGTCATTGATTTTATATCCATTGCTCCACATTTCAGGGAACAATGCAATGTCAGCCTTTTTCTCCTTTGCCAGTCTGCAATATTCAACGCCCTTTTCCAGATTTCCTTCAATTGTGCCTGTCGGAAGCAGCTGCAATAGCGCTATTCTTATATTATTCATACAACCTCCGTTTTCAAACTTCAAATTCCATCTGCATTTTTTTATATGAGTCCATTTTTCTTTCTGTTATGATGTCATCCTCACCAATATCCCCGATCAGCAACGGAGAATCACTCCTGTGGTTTATAAGATTGCTTTTCAGAATAGTATTGCTGTAATTTGCATAACAATACACACAGTCATGGGGACATGAATTATATGCACCTATGTCAATGCTTTTCACACAACCGCACCCCTGACGCTGGTTTTTGTCAGCGGGAATCATAAGCTTATCACCCACCAGCTCAGAAATCAGAACATCATCAATGCATTTTCCGTGCCCTATGGAGTAATCAGACAAATCAACTTTCTCACAACAGGTTTCAAGTCTAAGCCCATGGCTGGCTGCAATCCTGGAAAAGCCCCGGCCTATTTCATGCATTTGAGCTTCATCGGGTTCTCTGATCCCAAGACTGCTCATTCTGAATCTCTTACCCGGATATATGTCAATGAAGCTGATGATACACTTATCAGTGAAACCTGCCAACTTATCAGCCATTGATTCAAAATATGATATATGTGCTGTTACATCTGCTTCTGAAGTCAGCATTATCGGGTCATATCTCCAAATAACCCTCTTCCTGCCTATCATTTTGGATAAATTGATGAATGACTCGATTGCATCTGAGGTAGCAGGGACATTTTTTTCAAAACCATTGGAGTATGGTGTTATGGATATCTGGAAATAGTAATGATAATCCTTGAATGTGTCTATTCTTTTTGTGAATTTCGAAGGATCCTTGGTCCAGAATACAATGCAGTCAATGACTCCGGTATTTAAGGGCACCCTTGAAACCCGGTGGTAGTTCATGGGGTTCCTTACAAGCACAAAGCCTTCCCTGAAACGTTTTTCAAGCCAGTCCATGTAGAAAGCCGGGATATCAGTCCTTCTGCTGACACTCAGTATCATACCTTCCTCCTGACATGCCCTGACAGAATGTGTCTATACACCCTCTTCCACCCCGAATATACCCTGCATTTTCTTCTCGGTTGCTCCGTTTGCAATTACAATTAGGTAATCTCCTTCTTCGATCGTCTCATTGTCGGGAGGAAGCTTAATGAGTTCAGTCCTTTCCCCGCTGTTTTTCTGAAGGCCTATGGGAACAATTCCATGGTTCTCCCTAAGTTCCATGAATGCGAACCCATATTCCCTGTTCGCAAATGGGTTGCTTTTAAGCACCTTGTATTGCTGTACATCGTATTCAAGCTCATTGTTTGTAGAGGTTATGAGATCCTTGGTGTATTCCGCTACCGCAGGTTCAAATATATAGCTTGCAACGAGTCTTGAAGCAATTTCGTTCTTGGAAAGTACATAAGTTACACCTGCATTTATGAAGGTTTCCCTCAGATTGAAATCATCAAGGATGACAACATACCCGACGGTCGGGCATAATTTCTTTATGTTCAATATTGAAATAAGCTTATCGGAGTCGCTTCCATTGTTAAGAAAAACAGTCTTTGCTTTGTCAAGGTTGACAAGCTTCATGGAGCTGTAATTCTTCAGGTCTGTAAAGCAAACGAAAACATCCTTTGAACCGAATTCCTGATATATGAGGTCAACATGGTCCCTGACATCGGTCATAATGGCAACCTTTTTATCAGCATTCAGCAACTGTATTACAACATTCTCTGAAAAATTGTCCCAGCCCAATATTATAGTGTGATTTTCGAAATCAGTACCCAGCATACCCAACCTCCTCTTTTCAGACAGCCTCTGGAAGGAATTCGTCATTTCCCCAATTATGAGTCCTAGTGCAGCAATGGCAAACAATATGAAAACAATGCCAATTATCCTGCCGCCGGTTGTTACCGGTGTGTAATCGCCGTAACCTACTGTCGATATTGTTACCAGTGAATACCAAAGGGCATCAAGAAAGTCCTTGATTGAACTGCCTGGTGCATTCTGTTCAAAGGAAACAAGAAGCATGAGCAAGAAGAAATAAAGCGCTGCACCCGACGCAATATAAAGAATATACCTGCTGGTGTTTTTCATTTTATATCCCCCCGGTCCCCTCAATCAACTGCAATACCAAAGACCCTTGCAAGAATTATACTACATTTGGCATGTATGGAAAAAGATGTTAACAAGACAGATAATGTTATATTTTCAACAGGGAAGTTCTATTATGAACTCAGCACCGTCAGTATAATCCGTATTGAGTCTTAACTGACCGCCGTGTTCCCTGATGATACCATGGCTGATTGAAAGACCAAGGCCGGTTCCTACATCACGTGGTTTAGTGGTGAAAAACGGATCGAAAATCTTATCCCAAAGTTCCTTTGGAACCCCCGGCCCGTTTGTCCCTTACTATGATCCTGACAATCTTTCCGTCCTGGCTTGATTCCGAGGCGGCAGAAATCCATATCTTTCTGTCGCTGCCATTCTGTACAACTGCATCCCTCGCATTAGTGACAAGATTCATCAGGACCTGACGTACTTCCTGCTTCCGGCAGTAGACATCAGGAAGGTTTTCCTCAATTTCATATGTCAGCTCAATGTTGTCCTTCATGACTGTTGTCTTTATCAGAGCCAGGGTGTCAATTATTATTCCCTTGATATCTTCAGGACCGGCGGTCTGTTCATTGTGCCGTGAAAACTGCAGAAGGTTCCTGACAATCGAAGCGACCCTGTTGGTTTCACTGATTATTTCCTTTGCATATTCCGCAGTTTCCATGTCATTCGGATTATTATCAAGGATTATCTGTGCATAATTCATTATACCGTTGATCGGGTTGTTGATTTCATGGGCAACACCGCTGGCAAGGGTACCGACGGATTCAAGTTTCTGCTGATTCCTGAGATGAGCCTCCATTTTGAGCTTTTCATTCTCAAGCCTCAGTTCCTTTG
>DAINQB010000043.1:0-10863 GCA_036743175.1 Bacillota bacterium
CAAACATTGTTATTGCCTATTGTTCTTCCTTCGGATAAAATTACTGTGGTTTATTTAGAGGGGGTTTTGATGGGCAGGTTCAAGGCAGCCAGCAGACAGGTTCTGAGCATAACAATTTCTTCATATGTAATGATGGCAATGTATGCCATTCTGCTTAATATGATCGGCGAATTGCTGCCATCAATCATCGATGAATACAAGCTATCCCTTTATCAGGGCGGTTTGCTTCAGACCTTCTTCAATATAGGAGGAATCGCCGCACTTTTCGGGATGCTCTATTTTTCTGACAGAATAAGGAAAAGCAGGCTCGTATACAACAGTTTTCTGCTGACATCACTTACACTGCTGCTAATCGGTTTCTTCACTAAATCATATATTTTCCTCAGTGCTTCATTCATCATTCTTGGCGGAACAACAAAGGTATTTGACGTTTCTGTAAATGCTTTTGTAAATGATATAAATACCAGGGGAAGGGAATTCTTCCTTCAGTTCCTTCATGTCACCTTCGGGATAGGAGCTGTTCTTGGGCCCATATATGCATCAATAATGATATCGGAATATTCATGGAAGGCTGCCTTTTGGATACTTGGTCTTGCTTATGCCGCACTTCTTATGGTTTCAATTTTTACCATGCTTGGTAATTGCAGCAAAGCAGAATGTGAGCATGGAACACGGAAACCTGATTCAATGCATATCCTTCATATATTGAAGAATCCTCAGGTGTGGATCATGACATTTGGTGCCGCCTGCTTCAGCGGAGCATATGTGGGTTTCGTAACCTGGTTCCCCTCATATGCCGATACTGTTTCCGAGGATTTCGGCAGGTTGTCCGGTGTTTTGCTTTCACTTTTTTTCATGGGTTATGTCCTGAGCCGTGCAATAGCATCAATAATTCTTACGATGAAGAATGCAAGGTTTTTGATTCTGCTGACCAGTATTCTTGGCGGATTGGCTTTTCTGATGGCGTTTGTCATTGAGCAGCCCTGGGCATACTATGTGTTCCTTATATCGGCAGGCTTCTTTGCGGGAGCAACACTTCCAATGATCATATTCGTGGCATGTTCCAACTTCCCCAATAATACAGGCGGTGTCACCACCATACTCTATCTCGGGATTTCTGTTTCAGCTATGTTCATTCCGGTATTAATGGGTTTGATTGGCGACAAATCAGGGATTGCAGATGCCATGCCTGTTCCCGCCATACTGCTCTTTGCATCAACAGCCGTATCATTGCTCCTGAAAAAACCCCGCGCCTAGGAAATGAAATCCTTTGCTCTCTCAAACAGACGGATTGCAGACTCATCACCCAGGGAACGCATGTCGGTCTTGACACCATACCACTCCTTGTTGTGCATCGACCCCTCATCAGGAATATACAGAAGGTCGAAATTATTTACGGTGGTAACAATCAGCTTTCTTTTTTTATAACCCGAAGCCAGTTCCATGTACATCTGAACATACCATTCCCCGGGAACAAAAAGCATGTCAGCCTCACCCATCCTAAGAAGCTGAAGCTCCATTTCCATGGACTTCCCGCCTGAAAGAACACTGACATCAAGCTGTTTTAATCTTCGTCTCCAGTTATGGACATCGTGGTCGTCGGCTTCTCCTTTTTCTTCAATCAGCCTGCAGTATTCTTCAAAATATTCAAAGGCCTCTTCAGGCTTTTTAACAAATTCTCCTACAGGAAGACTCAATTTTTCATACTTATATGAAACCTTCCCTGCATCAAGCTCCTTTGATGTCAAGAAGGCTGCATCAATTGCTTCGAAGAATCGCCTGCCGCTCGCTTCAACCTCTTCCTCGCTGCCTTCCCTTATGTATTTTCCTGAATTTATGTTACCTGCACAACCCTGCCAATAGGCAACCACAAGGTTCTCATTATACTTTTCCTTCAGATGTCTCTCTGCTATGTATGGGAAATCCGGGGAAACCTTGAGAGTCTTTCCTCCGCCGTATGCTGTGGGATGGCATGCAAGGTTTGTGAACATGAAAAGCGGAATTCCCTTTTTATCTGTGAATGTAATTGTCCTCACAGCCTTGTCGACAATGCCCTCGGGCGCATTCCTGATCTCATCATCAGCGCAAATCGACCATCTTGTGACAGGGTCAACCCTGTTGCTGACTATTCCTTCCGTCATGGCTTCCCCGTATAAGACCCTGCATTCATTCATTTTTGATAATGCTTCGATACCTGCTTTTGCAGCATTGGTCATGACCTTATCCATCCATGGAACATCCAGGACTTCATATCCGAATTTCCGTGCCATTTCAGCCTGCAGGTCCCATATCCATGGGCTTGCATGGGTGTGGGTGCATGTGATGACAATATTTTCAATGGGAATGCCGGTTTCTTCATTTATCTGTTTTCTGATATTTGTGTTTTCACTGATTGTAAGGCCAACAATTTCACAGACTATGAACAAGAACCTGCCGGTTTTATTTTCTATGGCTGCTGCCTTTGCTTTGATGGCATGATGCGGGTTGATGATATGATTGATTCCAAGCCTGCCCGGTACAGGATGTTCCGGAGAAATGTCTTTTTCTGAAAAGCCTGCCAGTATTGTATTCATATGAACCCCCTTTTGTCACCGGGAATTATATCATATTTATATATTGGGAGACTCATTCCGATTTTACCAAACCAATGGATTTAAGAATTTCAATGCCCTCTTCCAATGCCCTCTGGCCCTCATCCGACAATCTGTAAGTTCCTCTTCCCAGTTTTTCAAACCACCCGTAATAATTGTTATATAGAATATTTGTAGCATCCGGAGGACCGCCATCTTTTTTTATCTCTGAACCCGTAACAGAATCCTTGTCTTTCATGATGAAAGCTACAGACAGAGCTTTTTCACGATATGCTGTAATTAGCTTTGCCCTTACACTTCCACCTTTATTATAGTTGGCGGACCTTCCCCTGTACTCCTCAAGTAGCCTTGCCTTTCTTCTTCCTGAATTCACACGGCTTCTTTCCATGTCAAAATCACATGGGTCCATTATTACCGAAGCATATGGCTCCTCAACATCCATGGCAACGAAAATCAAACCCAGACCGAGTCTTTTCAATAAATATTCCTTGTCCTTGAAATCCCTTTTGAACCTTTTCTTATATACCGGCCTAGGAATTGCTATGTAAACACTTTCCGTCAGCCTCTGTCTTTTTGCCGCCTGTATCAGAAGTTTCAGATTGTATGAGGTCTTCAGTTCAACAATCAGAAGTTCTCCGTCCTTCATAGCTGCGATATCTGCATCCTTTACTTCGGACCTGATATCATAACCGAGTTCCTCAAGAAGCTTCTTTACAGGTTGGAATAAATCCGTCTCCTTCATTGTTCTTCCTTATGTCCGGTTGGTATTCTGATAATTGCATGACCACTGAATGTATTTCCCGGGATCCTTATTACCAGATATTCACCATCCCTGGTTGTTCTCAGTTCCTTTTCTCCCTCGAATTCAATTGAAAACATATAGGCCTTTTTTATACCGCTCTCTCTGACTCTTAAATCGAAGGCCGTTAGTTTCGGACAACTTTTTGTAAAAGCAGGAACAGTGTCTGCATGACCTCCGTCTTCAGATGTCGAATCAAGTGTTCCCATGGCATTGATTATATGGACAAGCATGTTTTCCCCTTTTGCATCATAGGAAAAATATGTATTCAGCATTGCATCATGTTTTTCAGGTAAAACAGTCCTGCTGACATGGTCACCAATTATTGCATCTGCTGATTCAGCCATTTCATCGGCAAAGAACTCAGGCAGCTTCTTTCTGTCAGATGTTCTTTTCCATCTGTCGACATTGAATGGTTCATAATACTTGTTGTCGAGTTCTGTCCCAGCCAGGAATATTGCCTTTTCAGCCAATTGCCCAAGGGGAGTTCCCGTAACCCCGGCAGGTTTTCCCGTAAACAGCACTTTGCCTCCGCATTCAATGAATCTGTTTAGCTTGTTAACCTCATCCTCACTCAGTATCCATACATCAGGCACAATAAGGAATGAATGTACATCATTGTCAATGGACTCCTCTGATGCAAAGACCATGTCAGTGGAGTAACCAGCAAATGTCAGGGCTTGTGTCCAGCCCTTGACAGCAGAAATGTGTCTGCATTTATTAGGGTCAGTGAAATTGGCAGTCTCATATGACCAGTAGATGGTGACATCGGCTTTCTTTTGCTGGTTGAAAAGAAGGCTGCTGTGTTCCATTTCAAAATCACGGAATATTTTCTCAATGTCGCACATGTCCTCACCTTCCGGTGTTGCAGTGAAAAGCTGTCCCCATGCCATTGAAAGAGCCCAGGTGAAATAGAAGGAATCATATCTGTCAGGATAGAACATGGACATCGATGGAATACCCTTCAATCTGCCCATGTTGAAGCGATGCCTGGATTCAGTGAGAAACTGAGGCCAGGAATATTTTATGACAAAGGAAAAACAATTTTCCTGGAAAACCCAGTCCCAGAGGTGCAGGGCTTTTTCAAAGGAATATGCAGTCCAGTTGAATGTGATGTTCCCCGAAACATAATTGGGTCTGAGCATCTCCATTCCCAGACCCTTGAAATGTTCATCAACTCTTTCCTGGAATTCAAGGGTTGATTCCTTCTTGAACTTCTGCCACGCTATGAAAACAGGATTTTCAAAGTCATCATAGAAGGATTCCCATTCTTCTCCCGGAGCAGGTAGTTCATATCCGTGTCTTTCCCTGAACAATTTCCTGCAATGTTTGCATGTACAGGCATGACCGAATCCAAAATACTGTACATCGTCGGTCATGATCCCGTCTATTCCTGTTTCTTTGTAAAGCCGCTCCAGGTAACTGAAGTACTCCTTCCTGTAATCAGGATTGTTGAAACACATGCACCAGCCCTTGTAATTTGAACGGGCCGGTTCCCCGGTTCTTCCGTCTATCTGCCTGAAACTCTCAGTGCCCTTGATTGTGTCCAATGAAACATAGTCCCTCAGACCTTCCCATGAATCTATTGAACTGTTGCGCTTGTTAAGGACCCGTTCCATGTAATCCCACTCTTCGTCATCCAGCGGGTCAAAGGTAAGATGAGATGAATGGTGTTCAACCACGAGGATTCCATGTCTGTGACATGCATCCGTCAGATCCCTGAGACATTTTGTGATGACATCCCAGTTTTCCTTCATGCTCCATCTGAAATGTGTGCAGCTGAAGGTCATTACAATGTTGATTCCCGATTCAGCCATCCTGCGGGCCTTATCATCGAACTCCTTTTCATTGAATCGGAATATTTCATCATCGTTGTACCAGAAAAATCCGAATCTGGCATCCCATGGGTTTATTTTACCGTTGTTCATCATTTTGTCCTTAAATAGATATTTGGTATTGATATCCTGTGGTCCATGCAAAAATGGTATCCTTTGCCTCCGCGGCTTACAGGCCTGTTTATTATGTTCTTCCTGGGTCTGTAATAATAAAGCACATCATCGTAGGTCAGTTTGCTTTTATAATCCCCAAGATCAACAAGGTCAAAGTTGGCCGTTGTAATCCTGAATGTCTGGTAACCAAGGTTCCTTGATATTGACAATGCCTTCAGGAAAACCTCGGGGCCGATTACGCTTGAACCGAAGTTAAGGAATACTCCGCCTTCCAGCTGAGAAACCGAATGACAGTATCTTTTGAAATCAACTCCGCTTGCCGCCCCTATGGCTCCCATCGAACAAGTGGGATGCTGGTGTATGATATCTGTTCCAAGTGCTATATGGTATGTAGCAGGAACATTGTTGAGCCATGCCTGATACAGGACACAGTCTTCCCTGTTGGGGAATAGTTCAGGATGCTGGTCTATGTATACTGCAAGGCTTTCCCCATAGCCCATTCCCAGTTCCACACCTTTTTTTATTGCTTCGTTCATCATATAGCCGGTTTCTTCCCACATCCCAAATGAGCCGTCTTCTATGGCAGTAGGTACATCCTCTGATGTGCCTCCGAGGTATGCAAGTTCAAAATCATGAATGCTAACGGCTCCGTTTCCAGCAATATGGGTTATTGTACCGTTCTTCATCATCTCTATGATGAACCTTGAAAGTCTGTTCTTGATCACATGGGCTCCCATGGAAAAGATTACAGGCGCGCCAGTGGCCCTTGCTGTTTTGATGGCCTCACAAAGACCATCGAAGTTTTCGTCATCAACGGCTTCAACCGGGTCATCAAGGTTGACCAGATTATCAATTCTGACAAGATTTATGCGCTCCCTTGCAGACCATGTCCTTATCTTTGAAAAATCAATCTTTTCATATTTCATTTAAAGTTCTCCAAGAAATCTGTAGGTTTCGTCCATGAAGAAATGCATCCCCTCATGTTTGTAATCGGGATAAACCTTGATTTCCTTCTTACAAGTCATATTATTGTATGCCGCAAACACTGTGGATGGCGGGCATATGTTGTCCAGTAACCCGATGCCGCAAAGCACTTCCCCCTTTATTCTCTTTGCGATATTTACAAGGTCAATGTATCCGAGTTTCAGGAAAATCTCTTTCTCGCGGAGATGTTCAGGATCAAACTGCCTGAAATAGTATCTGAGTTCATCATATGCATCCACATCAAGGTCCATGTCCCATACCCTTTTGTAGTCACAAAGGAACGGGTGCAGTGGAGCTGCTCTTCTGATTCTTGGTTCGAGGGCAGCACAGGCTATTGTAAGGGCTCCCCCCTGGGAATTTCCATAGCAGCCTACCCTGTTTTCATCCACATCATCCATATCCATCAGAATTCCGGCAAGCTGTGCGCAATCAAGGTATATGTGCCTGAACATGAGATTATGTTTGTCGTCATCAAGGCCTCTTACAATATTGCCTTTTATGGTTGTACCTTTGTAACCACCTGAATCCTCGGAAAGGCCTCCCTGCCCTCTTGTATCCATTGCGGCTACGGTATATCCGGCCAGTGCAAATCCCAGGTATTCATGCCATCCACCGCTGTTTCCATAGTATCCATGGAATCTGATGATTCCCGGATTTTTGGCTGCCGGTGGGCTTTCAGGCTTCAGAAGCTTGGCATAGATGCGCGCTCCCCTGACGCCTGTAAAATACATATCGTAACACCGGACTCCCGGCCAGGAAAAATCCGCAGGAACCAGCGAAAGCTGCGGGTCGACTGACTTCATTTCCCTGATTGCTTCATCCCAGTATTCGTCGATGTCCGAAGGACAGATACCTGAGCCCATATAATTCCTAAGCTTTTCCAATGACATATCCAGTTGCGGCATAAATTCACCCCCGATTTACTTGTACTAATTCTATCCCAACACAGTCTGATTATAAAGTAAAAAAGTACTTTGGTTCTATTTTTATTTTGATTTGAATGCTTACCTGAGATTTTGTATAAAGCACTCCCGGTCATTGACACCGTGTTACCTATTGCAGTATCAAATATGATGGGGTATTATTATCAGGTAATAAATTGTTTGGGGTGAATCATGGACAAAACTGTTAAAAAATATCCCACATGGCGCAAATGGTTTTTTGGTGCCGGGGACACCGCAGCTACACTTTCACACACCATAATCTCATTCTTCTTTCTAATCTATCTTACCGATGTTATAGGAATAAGACCTGCACTGGCAGGCTCGGTGGTTCTGATAGGGAAAATATGGGATGCCGTAACAGACCCACTTGTAGGGCATATATCTGACAACACCCGGTCCAGACTTGGAAGAAGACGATTCTATCTGGCAACCTTTGCACTTCCTCTTGGAATCAGTTTCTTCTTCCTATGGGCTTTGCCACAGGGAATGTCAGAAACAGGTGTCTTCATACTGGCTTCCCTGGCATTCATGCTGCACATGACCTTTGTTACCCTTGTAATGGTTCCATACCAGGCCATACTCCTGGAAAT
Organism: Bacillota bacterium; assembly: GCA_036743175.1. Taxonomy (GTDB): domain Bacteria; phylum Bacillota; class Clostridia; order DUPQ01; family DUPQ01; genus JAFGQE01. Next base: position 7,858 of record DAINQB010000043.1, read on the forward strand.
GGTGGATGACTATGACCAAAGAACCTCTTTTACAGCATACAGGATGCTCTTTTCCATACTTGGGGGACTTCTTGCCGTTGCCATACCTGACATAATCGTTGGTGGCTATGCAGACAAGTATAAGGGATTCATGCTGATGGCTGTCATCTTTGCAGTTATCATAGCAATAGCTCCCCTGTTTCCATTCTTTGGAACCTATGAAAAACAAAGGGAAGTACAAAGACAGAAATTCCCTGGATTCAAAACTTACCTTAAACCAATTTTCAGCAATGTTCCCTTCCGGCTTTCCATACTCATATATTTCTTCACCTGGTCAGGTATTGCCATGGTGGAGGCCATGTTCATGTATTTCTTTACATACTGGTTAAGACGTGAGGATCTGTTTTTGATCATTGTTGCGACTTTGTTCATACTGGCTGCAGTCTTCCTTCCCATATGGGTCAGGATATCCGAAAAGCTCGAAAAGAGAACCGCATACATGATAGGAATCCTTGAGCTTGCAATATCACTTATTCTGGTAATTTTCATAAAGCCTGACACACCGGTCTGGATGATCTTTGCCCTTGTTGTCTTCCTGGCTCTCGGTGTCAGTGCCGCCCATGTAATGCCCCACACCTTGATACCCGACTGCATTGATTATGGTACCATGGTATCGGGAAAACGCACTGAAGGTGTTTATTATGGTCTGGTGACTTTCTTCTATAAGATGGGGGTTGCCGTGGTAATTTGGATATCCGGACTTGTCCTGGATTTTACGGGTTACATAAATCCTGAAGTATATGGTGAAGCCGTACAGCCGTATTCAGCATTGCTGGCCATACGTGTTATGCAGGGGCCCGCTCCTGCCGTCATACTTCTGATGGGTGTAATGTTCATAATCCTTTACCCTATCTCAAGGAACAAACACAGGGCAATTACCAGACGACTTGCAAAAAGGGAGGAAGCATAATGGAATATCAACTTGTAGAAGTAAACAACAAAAGACAGCTTAGGGAGTTCATTGATCTTCCATACAGATTGTATAAGGATGACCCCAACTGGGTGCCGCCTCTTAAAATGCTCACGAAGCAGACTGTCATGGGTAAGAACAATGCCCTGTTTTCAAACGGGGAACACATTACATTCCTTGTAAAAAAGGACAATGAAACCGTAGGCAGGCTGATTGCAGGGTTCAACAGATGGAACAATGAAAAGATGAACATCAAAAAGGGATATGTAACCCTCTTTGAATGTATAAATGACCAGGAAGCCGCAAATATGATGTTTGACCGTGCTCATTCGTGGCTGAAGGAAAAAGGAATGGAATATATTGAGGGTCCGACATCTCCTTCGGACGGAGACGATTTCAGGGCTCTTTTGTACAAGGGATATGATTCTCCCCCTGTGCTCTTCGACAGCTACAACCCGGAATACTATCATGCCCTTTTCCTGAATTATGGTTTTGTAAAGCATAGGGATTATCATGCGTTTCACTTTACAGCTGACCGTTTCCCATCCGACAGATTCGTCAAGGTAGTTGATTATTCGATGAAGAAGTACAACTTCAGGATTGATACCGTGGACCTTAAGAAAATCGACAGGGAAATACGGGATATAAGGAAGATTCTGGTCCAGGCCGTTCCTCCGAGCTGGGATACCTTTGCAATCCCTACAGAGGAGGATATACGCAAGGAAGCGAACTTCCTTATGAAGTTCATTGATCCGGAGCTTATTTCCATAGCCAGGAAGAACGATACAGATGAGCCCATAGGCTTTGTACTTGGCACCCCGGATTTCAACCAGGTCTTCATCAGGATGAACGGACGCTTGTTCCCCTTTGGAATTTTCAAGTATCTTTATTACAAGAAAAGAATCACAAGGATAAGGATATTCATGCAGTTTGTAATACCTGAATTCCAGGGTAGGGCTGTAAATGCTGCGATATTCTACAACTATATGAAAAACGCTGAGAGAAAAGGGCTTACCGATGCCGAAGGTTCAACTGTAGGTGAGGAAAATGCCCAGGCTCTTCGCGTCCTTGAGGCTGCCGGCGGTGACAGATACAAGACCTACAGGATGTACCATTACTATATATCGTGACTCACTGTGATATAATTCATTCATCCGGAGGTGCCCCATGAACAAACAAGGTAACAGTGGATGTCTGATAGCTGTAATAATTTTTCTGGTATTGATTATACTTGCCGGTGCGGTTGTTTTGTTTTTCCTCTTCCGGGACAGGTCTGATATGCCTGACCTTGATGAGTTCCTTTCAGAGGTTGAGAATTCCGAAAGAACTACAGACAACAATGGGTCAATAACAGATAAGATGAAGATCCAGATTGAGGGAGGGTCAACGGAATTCATTTTCAAGCTGACAAATGCAGATCTCACAGCACTGGCCAATGATACAATGGACAGCAATGAGGATATCCCCCTTGAGGACATACTGCTTAATTGCAATGCGGACCATACCATTGATGTTACTGCTGTTCTGACAGACTTTGAAGTAATTACAGACAACCCAGAAGTGCCCCGGATTGCCAAGGCTCTCATTGGAAGCCTTGAAAGCAAACGTATTTATGCAACTGTCTTCGTTGACTATGCCGGTAACAATGAATTCGACATATCCATAGAAGACATTAAAATAGGAAAAATCAACATTCCATTCGTTGAACTAATATTTACTCCAATGACCAACGAGATCAGTGACATGCTCACCGAACAGCTCGAATCAGTCGGAAACTTTGAACTCCAGGAATTCTCTGTCGAGGAAAACTACCTGGAATTCTCAGGCACCCTGATAGAATAACCTGACTCCATCCCCCTTTTTTTTACATTCACCTCCGGGGTAAAATTTAAAAAACTTAAATTTTACCCCGGGGGTGAATGTAAAAAGATTTAACTTTTACCCCGGGGGTGAATGTAAAAAGATTTAACTTTTACCCCGGAGGTGAATGTAAAAAGATTTGACTTTTACCCCGGAGGTGAATGTAAAAAGATTTGACTTTTACCCCGGAGGTGAAT
>DAINQB010000043.1:10963-22199 GCA_036743175.1 Bacillota bacterium
CCCCGGAGGTGAATGTAAAAAGATTTGACTTTTACCCCGGAGGTGAATGTAAAAAAGTTAATTCAGAGGGGCTTCCACCTGGACAATTGCATATTGATTTTTCCGTTTGGTTTGAATATGACACCCTCTGATTCCAGCATTCTTCGCTGGTGTTCCCTGCTTTCAAAGACATGGGATGGGGCCAGATCCCCGCTCTGGCTTACAACCCTGTGGCACGGTATGTCCAGGTCTGCCGGTGCATTTTTCATGGCACTTCCGGCAGCCCGGGCCATTCTTGGAAATCCGGCCATAGCTGCAAGCTGACCGTATGTTGCCACCTTGCCCTCGGGTATCATTGCTGCGAGTCTGTAGATTCTTTCATCAAATTCCTTCATGTCTGAATTATATAATCTGAGCCGCCGTCTTCAATGGTTTGTTACAAAACTGCAACGTTCAATCCATTGACACTTAAAACAGCATTTTATATAATTGGCTACGGATTTAAAAATGAAAGGAAAGGAGGAAGAATAATGATCAAAATAAGAAGGAAACCTGCATATCTCGCAGCTTCTACTTTATTCACGCCTCCGGTCTGCAGTAAGTAACTGCATCGCTTTGTCGTTTGACCGCAGGTTGTGAAAGGCCTGTGGTTTTTATTTGTCTCTTAACACGCAAAATCTCCCGGGCCAGAACACAGATAATGTCGTTTCGAAAGGAGGTTCGTAATGAATAAGCTGAAACTGTTATTATCATTCATGAAAGGCACCCTGGCAGCATATGCCTCAGCCATTATACTGATCTTTGCCAGCACCGCAATTGCCATGCTGAATCCTCTGGTAATCAAAATAACCATTGACTCTATATTGGGGGATGTTCCCATGCAGCTTCCTGGTTTTTTATCAGACTGGTTGACTGGCCTCGGTGGGAAAACATACCTGATACAGAACCTCTGGATCTGCGGGATGATTCTTGTAATGCTCTCCCTTGTGGATGGAGTAGTGGCATATCTCTACAGAAAGAATGTTGCTTCATCATCCGAGATCATGGCTAAGAACGTCAGGACTACAATGTTCGACCATATACAGCATCTGACCTACAGCTACCATGTCAAGGCTGAGACAGGTGACCTTATACAAAGATGTACAAGTGACCTTGAGACTCTCAGACGATTTCTGGCAGATCAGTTCTTCCAGGTGGTAAGAGCTGTTGCGCTGGTTACTTCAGCCCTTGTAATAATGCTTTCACTAAACCCCAGGCTGACATTGATTTCATTTTCAATCACTCCTGTTCTGACGGTGTCGGCATATATCTTCTATCGGTTCATCAAGAACAAGTTCAAGATAGCCGATGAAGCTGAAGGAAGAATGACTACAATACTTCAGGAGAATCTTTCAAGCATGAGGATTGTCAGGGCATTTGCAAGGCAGGATTATGAAATAGACAAGTTTGTTTCTGCCAGTGATGACTATCGCAAGAAGGATTTCACGATTTCCCGGCTTATGGCCTGGTACTGGTCAATGTCTGATATGTTATGTGATGTCCAGATAGGATTCATTCTGATACTTGGAACTTTCTGGGCGGCACAGGGAATGCTGACCGTAGGTACGCTTTATGCCTTTACAAACTATGCATCTAAGTTGATATGGCCTCTAAGACAGCTGGGAAGGGTACTTGCAGATATGGGCCGCGCCAGTGTTTCGCTGACCAGAATAAAGGAAGTCCTGGATGAGCTTAATGAAGACAAGGCCGAAAGCACGGGTCTGACTCCGAAAATAAGTGGAAACATCATTTTCGATAATGTTTCGTACAGCTATGAGGAAGGCCATCCTGTTTTGAAGAACATAAGCTTCTCAGTGGAAAAAGGCCAGACAGTGGCAATACTCGGTGGAACAGGCTCGGGAAAATCAACATTGATGAACCTGCTTGTAAGACTGTTCGACTATGACAGCGGTAGCGTCAGCATCGATGGAGTTGAGCTAAAGGAAATCAACAAGAAGTGGCTCAGACGAAATATCGGAATAGTGCTTCAGGAGCCGTTTCTTTTTTCCAGGACGATCCGGGAAAATCTGGCAATAGCCAGAAATGAGTGCTCCATGGATGAACTTGAAAGAGTAACGCGAATAGCATCAGTCTTCGATGTAATCAAGGGTTTTGAAAAAGGTTTCGAAACCATGGTCGGAGAAAAGGGAGTTACACTTTCAGGAGGCCAGAAACAAAGGGTTGCAATTGCCCGCATGCTCCTTGAAAACCATCCGGTGATGATCTTTGATGACTCCCTGAGTGCAGTCGATGTTGAGACTGACGCACACATCAGGGAACAGCTGAAGATACATTGCAGCAGCGTTACGACCTTCATCATCTCACACAGGATAAGTACCCTGATGCAGGCGGATAAGATTCTTGTAATGGATGAAGGTGAAATAATACAATCGGGGACCCATGCACAGCTTGTAATGCAGGAAGGGCTGTACAAGGAAGTCTTTGATATACAGAATTCCCTTGAGGAAGATATTAAGATCTCAGTTGGAAGCGAGGTGATTTAAATGCACGACAATACTGAGGAATACAACAAACGATTTGACCTATCCCTTTGGAAGAAGGTTTTCAGATACATAGCCGGATACCGGAAGATTTCACTGCTTTTGATACTTGTAATGATTACACTGGCAGGAACCGATACGGCAATGCCTCTGATGACAAGATATGCCATAGATACATTTGTTGCCGGACAGACAACAGAAGCAATAACCGGATTCATATTGGTTTACCTTCTCTTGTCCTCAATCAAGGCCATCACCATTTTCTTACTGATATTCCTTGCTGAGAAACTGATGGTCAACATCGGGCATGACATAAGAAAAGAAGGGTTCATAAAGCTGCAGGAACTGTCATTCACCTATTATGACCAGAATACCGTAGGCAATCTGGTTGCAAGACTGACTTCTGACACCAGGAGACTCACGGGAATCATCTCATGGGGACTGGTGGATGTGTCCTGGGCGTTAAGCCTTCTGATAATGATAACAATAGTCATGTTTACATTGAATGTGAAGATTGCCCTGATAACCCTTGCTGTGGTCCCGCTTCTTCTGGTTGTATCAATGTACTTCCAGAAGATGATACTGAAGGCCAGCAGGGATGCACGGAAGAACAATGCAATAATCATTTCTTCGTTCAACGAAGGAATACAGGGTGCCACCACAACAAAGACATTGGTCAGGGAAGAAAAGAACCTTGCAGAGTTTGATGAAAAGGCACAGAAGCTGAAATCAAGCGCTATAAAAGTCGCTATCTATTCAGCACTGTTCTTCCCGATTGTTACAGCCATAAGCACCCTCGGAACATCCCTTGCATTGTGGCAGGGTGGTGTGATGGTGCTTGGACAGGCGCTTACAATAGGAACGCTGACCGCTTTCATGTCATATACGGTGCAGTTCTTCATGCCTGTAAATGACCTTGCCAATATAATGGCAGAGATGCAGTCAGCCCAGGCAGCCGGTGAGAGAATAATGACCCTGCTGGAGACAGACCCGATGATAAAGGATTCAGCAGCGGTTCTGGAAAAGTATGGCGTTGTAAGACCATCCGATGAAGTTCCGAAGATCAAGGGGCGTATAACCTTTGAAAATGTGGGCTTCCAGTACAAGGATGGAGAGAAGGTGCTTGAGAATTTCAACATTGATGTTCAACCGGGTGAGAGCCTTGCGATAATCGGAGAAACAGGTTCGGGAAAGACAACCCTTGTAAATCTGGCCAGCAGGTTCTATGAACCCACGGAAGGAAGGATACTGATTGACGGGGTTGACTACAGGGAAATTCCCCTGATGTACATCCACGGCAACCTTGGATACATGCTGCAGACTCCCCATCTCTTCAGTGGAACAATCCGCGAGAACATCCGTTATGGGAATCTCAAGGCTACTGATGAGGAAATTGAGTCAGTCGCCAAGCTTGTTAATGCCCATGACTTCATAACGGGCTTTGAAAAAGGTTATGACCATGAAGTCTCCCAGGGCGGAGGTGGCCTGTCAACGGGGCAGAAACAGTTGATTTGCATTGCCAGGGCAATAATTGCGGATCCATCCGTGTTCATCCTGGATGAAGCAACATCATCGGTTGATACCCAGACGGAAAGAATAATCCAGCAGGCAATCTCAACAGTTATTTCCGGAAGGACGAGTTTTGTAATCGCACACAGACTAAGTACAATAAAGCAGGCGGACAGAATAATCGTTCTTGACAAAGGAAAAATAGTTGAACAGGGCAGTCATACGAACCTTATAAGGAAAAAAGGCCGCTATTACGATTTGTATACCAGCCAGTTCCTTGAGGAACACGAAGTGGAAATCCTCAACGACTAGCATCTGACCACAAAAACCAACAACGGGCAAACACGAAAATGTTTGCCCGTTTTCTTGTTTTTTAACTTTTACCCCGGGGGTGAAAGTAAAATAATTTAACTTTTACCCCAGGGGTGAAAGTTAAAAGAAGGGGTGATGTAGGGAAGATGTGGTTACCCGGAAGTGCGGAGGATCTTGTCCAGTTCTTCCAGCCTGTCGGGGATTGCTATTCCCTGGGGACACTTTTCGACACATTGGTTGCATCGGATGCAAAGATCTGCAGTGAACCTGTCATCTTTCCTGTTTCTCCAGTTATTATAGGTTTCCACTTCCTTTTGTTTGTTGCTGAAACCGGTATATGCGTTATACAGCCTGAACATTGTTGGGATTCTGACTCCCACCGGACATGGCAGGCAGTATTTGCAATCGGTACAGGGTACTGCTGTGTTCTTTTTGATTATCTCAATGGCCTCGTCCATTATCCGAACTTCGTTGTCATCCATGGAGTTTGCTTCGGCTTTACTGAAAATCCTTAGATTTTCCTCAACCTGTTCCATGGTGCTCATTCCACTTAATATACATTTTACTTCAGGGAAATTATACAGCCATCTGAAAGCCCACTCCACCGGTGATCTGTCGAAACCACTTTCCTTGAAGTGTTTTTTAAGCTCATCAGGAAGTTCATCTGCAAGGGTACCTCCCTTAAGCGGTTCCATTATTACAATATTGAAACCCTTTTCCCTGGCATAATTGAAACTTTCAATGCCTGCCTGTACTTTTGTATCTGCATAATTGAACTGCAGCTGCACCAAATCCCAGTCAAAATAATCAGCAACCTGTCTGAAAACATCAGGGGAATCATGGAAGGAAAAACCAATGGCCCGTATCTTCCCCTGTTCCTTCAACCCCACCAAATATTCAAGCACACCAAGTTTTTTGCAATTTTCCCAGCTTTTCCTGTTCACTGCATGGAGAAGATAAAAATCAAGATAGTCAACATCCAGCTTGTCCATCTGCTCATTGAAGATTCTCTCCATATCTTCTTTTGTTTCAAGTCTGCCTACAGGAAGTTTTGTCGTAAGGAAAACCTTTTCCCTGTATCCGTCCTTCAGCACCTTGCCGACAAAAATCTCACCCTTCTCCCCATGGTAAGGGTATGCCGTATCTATATAGTTGACCCCGGAATCTATGGCATGACGAACCATCCTTGTTGCCTCGGCTTCATCTATTCTTGAATAATCGCCATCCAGTACAGGCAGCCTCATTGCACCGAATCCCAGTGCCGATATTTCCTTTTCTACATTCTTCCATTTTCTGTACTTCACAAAACCACTTCCTTTTCATTTACACACATTATTATAACAGATAAGAAAAAAGCCCCTGCAAACCAGAGGCTTACAGCCTGAGCTTTGATCTCAAATATCAAATAAACTTATCTGTCTCCGCTTGGAATCAGCCGCAGTCAGCTTCTTTCCGACTGCAGGAACATTTGCAGGTCTGTAGGCTTCCACATCCTTCAGCCTTGCAGTCTTAAGAGGCCTTGCCTCTATAACATAATCCCCTGTCTTTATCTTGATTATCGTAATACCCTGTGTGCTTCTGGTTGTCTTCAGGGTAATTGAGTCGGTATTGAAAACAAGAGCCCTTCTCTCATTGGTGATTACAGCCATATCGTATGATTCGGTCTCTTCAAGCAGATTCATATACACAATCTTCGAGCTGTCATTGAATGCCTTGGCAAGTACTTTTCTATTGGTCTTTGTTTCATATACATTCAGAGGAACCCTTGCAAACTTACCGTTTTCGAATCCAAAGATCATATGACCCTTGAAATCATCGGTAACAACTATATAAAGGATTGTTTCATCCTCAGGAAGTTCCAGATAAACCGGGAGGAATTCCCCGAAGTCCGAAGCCCTGCAATCATCGAGCTGATGAATCTTCAGTTTAAATGCATTTGCCTTGTTCGAGAACATAATCAACTCTGCCTTGTTGTGGGTTGATATTTCCTGGACAACCTTGTCCGAATCCTTCAGCTTCTGCTCCTGGTCACCCTTCAGTGAATCTTCAGGAATTTTCTTCAGATAGTTTTCCTTTGTGAAGAGAATCCTGCAGCTGTACTCCGGAATATGCTCCACCAGACTCTTGTCATCCACATCATCAACATGCTGAATGTCAGTTCGTCTCCCAACGGCATATTTTTCCTTTATTTCTTCAAGTTCGCCGGCAATTATCTTCTTGATCCGCGCCTTGCTGCCAAGGGTAAGTTCAAGTTCCTTTATTTCATCGGTAAGTTCCTTTATTTCATCAAGTCTTTTGAGAATATATTCCCTGTTCAGATATCTGAGCTTGATTTCAGCTATGTAGTTTGCCTGCACTTCATCCAGTCTGAAAGCCTCCATCAGGTTCGGAACTACTTCAGCTTCCTTCTCGGTATTCCTTATTATCCTTATGGCTTCATCTATGTCGATAAGAATTCTGTCAAGGCCCAGAAGCAGATGCAACCTTTCCTTGTCCTTTTCAAGATCAAATCCAAGTCTGTTCATTATGCACTTGATCCTGAACTCAAGCCAATATTCAAGTATTTCCCTTACCCCAAGAACCATTGGATTACCATCAATCAAAATATTGAAATTGCAATTGAAGGCCTCCTGGAGCGGCGTCTTGAGAAACAGCCTGTTCATGAGCTTCTCAACATCGGTTCCCGGTCTGATGTCTATTGTAATCTTAAGTCCCTTCAGGTCAGTTTCATCCCTTATATCCTTGATATCCTTGATCTGTTTGTTCTTTATCATGGCAACAATGGTATCAATGATTGCCTCACAAGTAGTTGTATAAGGAATCTCTGTTATTTCAATATGTCTTTTCTTCTTATCAAGGGAGTATTTCGCCCTTACCTTGAAACTGCCTCTGCCGGTCTTATAGATTTCATCCAGCTCGGCTTTGTCATAAAGAAGGATGCCGCCGGTGGAAAAATCCGGTCCCCTGAGATAATCCCCTACATCGATGCCGGGATCCTTCATCATTGCTATGGTTGCATCACATACTTCCCCAAGGTTGAAACTGCACAGATTGCTTGCCATGCCGACTGCTATTCCCTGGCTGGCATTGATCAGTATGTTTGGGTAAGCCGAAGGAAGAATTGAAGGCTCCTTCATTGTTCCGTCATAATTGTCCACGAACTCAACTGCATTCTTTTCTATGTCCCTGAACATTTCCTGACAGATCTTTTCAAGCTTGACTTCCGTATATCTGGATGCTGCATAACGCATGTCCTTGGAATACTGCTTTCCGAAGTTTCCCTTGGAGTCTATGAACGGATGCAAAAGAGCTTCATTCCCCCTGGTCATTCTGACAAGGGTTTCATATATCGCCTGGTCACCATGTGGATTGAGTTTCATGGTCTGCCCGACTACATTTGCAGATTTTGTCCTGGTACCCTTGAGAAGCCCCATCTTGTACATTGTATAAAGAAGCTTCCTGTGGGAAGGTTTTAGTCCGTCAATCTCAGGTATTGCCCTCGAAACTATTACACTTACTGCATAAGGCATATAGTTCTGGTCAAGGGTATCTGTTATTTTCTGTTTTGTGATGTTGTTGTGATCCATCCGGGCCTCTCTCAGCTTACATCAGCCATTTCCAGGTATTTGTAGCTGTTTTCCTGTATGTATTCCTTCCTCCCTGCCAGATTGTCACCTAGAAGAAGATTGAATTTTTCCTCCATCTCTGCGGCATCCGTGGGAAGCACCTGTATCAATTTCCTGGTTTCAGGATTCATCGTTGTCTTCCACATCATGTCAGGCTCATTCTCACCCAATCCTTTTGATCGCTGGATTGTAATTCTTTTGATGTCCTTTTCCTCCAGGTCCTTCAGGATTTCATTTTTCTGAACTTCATTGTAGGCAAAATATGTCTCACCACCGGCAGTAATTTCAAACAACGGTGATTCGGCAATGAACACCTTGCCTTCATTTATAAGGGTAGGTACAAGCCTGTAGAGCATTGCCAGTATCAGTGTCCGTATCTGGAAACCGTCCACATCTGCATCAGTACATATGATAACCTTGTTCCAGTTGAGGTCGTTTATATCAAATGTGCTCAGGTTCTTGTTGTGTTTGGTCTTTATTTCCACTCCGCAGCCCAGTACTTTTATAAGGTCTGTGATTATCTCGTTCTTGAAAATACTGTTGTAGTCTGCCTTAAGACAATTGAGTATCTTTCCCCTTACAGGCATGATTGCCTGGAACTCCGCATCTCTTCCCAGTTTGACGGAACCAAGGGCAGAATCGCCTTCAACTATATAGATTTCCCTCTCCTCAATTTTCTTTGAACGGCAGTCAACGAATTTCTTCACCCTATTTGTGACATCAACCTTCTTTGAAAGCTGCTTCTTGATGCTCAGGCGGGTTTTTTCCGCAGTTTCCCTGCTTCTTTTGTTTACAAGGATCTGCTCTATTATCCTGAGGGCCTCGGGCTTGTTCTCTATGAAATATATCTCAAGCTCATGCTTTAGAAAATCCGTCATGGCATCCTTGATGAATTTATTTGTTATGGCTTTCTTTGTCTGGTTTTCATAGCTTGTTATCGTGGAAAATGAGTTGCTCACAAGAACCAGGCTGTCCTGTATGTCTGAAAAGTTTATCTTGTTTTCGTTCTTGTTGTACTTCTTTTCATCGGTGAGCAATTTGTCAACAGCATAGGTGAATGCAGTCCTTACAGCCCTGTCCGGGGAACCACCATGCTCCAGGAAACTGGAGTTGTGGTAATACTCTATAAGATTGACTTCATTGCAAAAACAGAATGATACAGAGAGTTTCAATTTGTATTCCGGTTTGTCAGCCCTGTCCTGTCCCTTGGTGTTAAGGTTTGCAGTATGAATTTCAGTGAGTTTGTATCCGTTGGTAATTTCCCTTATGTACTCCTCGACCCCGTCTTTGTAAAAATACTCAAACTTCTCCCTGCTCTCCTCATCAAACAGAACAAGTTTCAGACCTTTGTTTACAATGGCCTGTTTCTTCATCATATCCTTGAAATATTCAAGGGGTATATCAATCTCCGTGAAAACCTTTATATCGGGTTTCCATCTGATTGCCGTACCGGTCTTCTTGTAGTCGGATTTCTTCTTCTTGAGTCCACCTTTGTTAACACCCTCTTCAAAGTGCAGGTTGTACTGATAACCATCCCTGAAAACCTCTACATCCATATACTCTGCAGCATATTGTGTGGCACAGCATCCAAGACCATTCAAACCAAGGCTGAACATGTAGCTCTCGCCTTCGTTGTTACCATATTTTGCTCCGGCATATAGTTCGCAGAAAACAAGTTCCCAGTTGTAACGCTTTTCCTTGGTATTGTAATCAACGGGCATCCCTCTGCCGTAATCCTTTACGGTAATCGAACTATCCTTGTGGCGCGTGACTTCTATGACTTTGCCGGAACCTTCCCTGGCTTCATCAATGGAGTTTGACAATATCTCAAATACTGTGTGCTGGCAACCTTCGAGACCATCTGATCCGAATATGACCGAAGGGCGTTTCCTGACCCTGTCCGGACCTTTGAGAGCAGAAATGCTCTCGTTGTTATATGACTTAACCTTATCTGTCATTATTTCATATCCTTTTCATTTGTATATTAACTATATCTGGTGTGTTTACTGCCATGATTATACCATATGTGCATATTGCTTTCAATATGAACAAAAACGCCCAAACGCCTGCTGTAAAGCACTTTCAGACCTATGTGCCACTATATTGGAATCTTCTTATTTCAACGATAATGCCAAGACCAATTGTGTCCTGGGCTGCAACATCCAGACTGTTCTGCTGTCTGTCTGAGAGCTGATTTTCAGGGATGACAACCAGAAGTTTCCTTGTTCTTATTTCCCCTTTGTTTATTTCAACATCATCAGATGAGCCCGAAGAGAAATTGACAAGCTCCCCCGCCTTGCCTGCAATCACATTCTCTATTTCACTGCCGGATTCATATACTAAAAGGGTTGTATCAATGCTTACAATTGCAACAACCTCCCCTGTCATCGGGTCAAAGGAGTCCGCCACTGGGAAAAACTCCGGCAGATTACCGCCGAATATTTCCTCAATTCGCCTTCCTCTTTCATTGGGTGGCAGATTCCATACACACTCGTCGGTTGACAAAGACGTACCATCGCCTACCCACAGTGTACAAACAGCAGAAACCTTTGTTTCTATATCGCCGAAAAGCGAAGCATATTTATACACTGCTGTCACCTCAATGCTGTCTTCAGAAGTCACTCCCCAGAAAATAAGCCCCTTGGCCGGACGAGGCAAATCATTCCCCTGCGGAGGAGAATATACGGTCAGCGGTATGCTTATGTCAACTGCGTACATTGCCAGGGCTGAAGCCATTGCTTTCTCGCCTGCCATTGACCTGACCTTTGCAGCCGTTACACAATAACCCGCAATTGAAATGAAAACTGCAAACAACAGCAGCATTGCCGCTGAAGCCACTGCTGCTTCAGCCGATACCGTGCCCCTTGTATTCCCTTGCAACTTCAATGATTTCTTCATGTCTGCCACCTGTAATGCTTCTGAAGGACACTACCGCCCTGATGCTTACCTTTGTATATGTATTGAATATGTCGCTTTTGCCTGCTGAATTCAATTGGATTATATCTGCAAATCTTGTCATCTTCTTGTCCGTGCCGGTCATAAGAAGATATATCCTCATGTAATCCTCATAATCCATGCACAGGAACTCAGGAGATGCAATGCCTGCACTCTTCAAACCTATGTCAGTAACCCAGTCTGCCCTTCTTTTTACAATTGCGACACTTCCGCCATCACACAGTCTTCCAACATCGAATCCGGACTCTGCAATTGCCCATGCACATTTCACCAGATTGGACATTACGGGTATCCCTGCTCCCATGGTCCACCAAC
>DAINQB010000044.1:0-16613 GCA_036743175.1 Bacillota bacterium
GGAAATATATGGAGAGGTTGCTTGATGTTGGCGACAGTTAATATTACAATCTACCGTCAACAAAGGGCATAAAAATTCATCTTGTAACATGTCATGGTTATAATATATAATGTACAAAGCAATATTGTTACCTGCTAATAATATCAACTGATAAAATAGTAATAAATTATAGTATCGGGAGTAAATTATGGATTATTTTTTAACTGAAGAACAGCAGATGATCAAGGAAATCGCTGCAAGGATTGCCCAGGAGAAAATCAAACCGGTGGCACTCAAATACGACGAAGAGGGAATATTCCCGCGGGATATCGTAAAGATACTTGCAGATTCCGATCTTTGCGGAGTTTATATTGAAGAAGAGTACGGTGGGTTTGGCGGCGGAATCTTTGAAATGGCACTCGTCGTTGAAGAACTCAGCAAAGCATGTGGAGGAATAGCGCTTGCCTTTGCCGGTACGGGTCTCGGAACATATCCAATCATCCTGTTTGGAACAGATCAACAAAAACAAAAGTATCTTCCTGACATAGCAGCAGGTACAAAACTTGCTGCGTTTGGTCTTACGGAAGCCAATGCGGGAAGCGATGCAGCAGGAATTCAGACCACCGCAGTCCTTGACGGGGATGAATATGTATTGAACGGTACAAAACAATGGATTACAAACGGTGGAGAAGCAGATGTCTACACTGTAATTGCGTGCACTGACAGATCAAAGGGTGCAAGGGGATTCAGTGCTTTCATAGTCGAGAAGGGAACCCCGGGATTCTCATTCGGCAAGAAGGAAAACAAAATGGGTATCAGGGCATCTGTTACCAGTGAACTTGTCTTTGAAGACTGCAGGATTCCAAAGGAAAACCTGCTTTACAGGGAAGGCATGGGATTCATAGTTGCAATGAAAACCCTTGACAGGACCAGACCGGGTGTTGCTTCCCAGGCACTGGGAATCGCACAGGGAGCACTGGATGAGGCATTGAAATATTCCCAGGAGAGGGAACAGTTTGGGAAGACCATATCATCATTCCAGGCTGTGCAGCACATGCTTGCGGACATGGCCATCCAGATAGAGGCTGCCAGGGCACTGGTTTACCAGACCTGCAGATACATTGACGGTGGTGCAAAGAGTTTCTCCAAGGAATCCGCAATGTCGAAGGTTTTTGCTTCAGATACTGCCATGAAGGTCACCATTGATGCAGTCCAGGTCATGGGCGGTTATGGTTATATGAAGGAATATCCCGTTGAAAAGATGATGAGGGATGCAAAGATAACACAGATTTACGAAGGCACCAACCAGATTCAGAGAAATGTAATAGCTCTTGAAATGATCAAGGAGCTAAAGGGTAAATAAGGAGACTCGATTTGAACGTTATAGTTTGTGTAAAACAGGTTCCCGGCACCAATGAAGTGAAGATGAACAAGGAGACCAACACAATAATCAGAGAAGGGGTTGAGGCAATCATCAATCCCTTCGACACATACGCCATTGAAGAAGGTGCAAGGATAAAAGAGGAGACCAGTGGGAAAGCCACGGTCCTCAGCATGGGAATTCCCAGTGTTGCAGAATTGCTGAAGGAAACGATTTCCGTTGGCATGGATGAGGCTGTGTTACTGAGTGACAGGGCATTTGCAGGTTCAGACTCCCTTGCTACTTCATACGCGCTGTCCATGGGAATCAAAAAAATCGGTGACTACGATTTGATTATCTGTGGAAAACAGGCCATGGATGGTGATACTGCACAGGTGGGGCCGGGTCTTGCTGAAAAGCTGGGGATTCCGCATACCACTTATGTCCGTAAAATAGAGGAAATCCGTGAAGGATATATTAGATGTCAGCGTATGACCGAAGATGGTTATGAGGTCATCGAAATGCCTCTTCCCGCTGTCATTACTGTAGTCAAGGAAATCAATGAGCCAAGGCTTCCTTCCCTCAAAGGGAAAATGAAAGCAAAGAAGACCGAAGTTACGGTCTGGACTGCTGATGACATTGGAGCAGACAAAGCGCTGTGCGGACTCAGCGGTTCTCCTACACAGGTGGTAAAAACCTTTGTCCCCGAGCACAATGTAGATAGTGAAATGATTGAGGGAACTCCCGAAGAACAGGCAAGGAATCTTGCAAGGAAATTACTCTCCATGCAGTTTGCCATACAAGTGCAGGAGGAAGAATAATGGCTGGAATTAAAATATTGAAGGATAAGTGTGTTGGTTGCAAACTCTGCGTAGGAGCATGTCCCTTTGGAGCCATCGTAATGATTGAACGAAAGGCAGAAATAACTGATGCCTGTACCTTGTGCGGTGCATGTGTCTCTGCCTGTAAATTTGATGCAATTGACTTCGAACGAGGTGCGGTTGCAAATGCAGTTGACGTTTCAAAATACAGTGGAATATGGGTATTTGCAGAACAAAAGGACGGGGAACCGGAATCCATAGCATATGAACTCCTTGGTGTAGGAAGAGAACTTGCTGATGCAAGGGGAACAACACTGAGTGCTGTAATCATCGGCAGCAACCTGGATGACGCATGTAAAAAATTAATTGCAAAAGGTGCAGACAAAGTTTTTGTGGTGGATGACGAGGGCCTTGAAAAATTCAATGATGAATCATATTCAAGTATTTTTACACAACTGATATACAAGAACAAGCCGGAAATTGTACTTCTGGGAGCCACTACTTACGGAAGGTCGCTTGCACCCAGGGTTGCCTCAAGAATCAACACTGGTCTTACGGCGGACTGTACAAAACTGGAGATAGATCCGGCAGACGGAAAGTTGCTTCAGACAAGACCGGCCTTCGGTGGAAATCTCATGGCAACCATAATATGCCCCAACCACAGACCGCAGATGGCTACTGTAAGACACAAGGTCATGAAGGAAATGGAAGCGGATGAGACCAGGACCGGGGAAATAATCAGGCCTGATGTAAAAATCCCAAGGGATTTGGTTGTGAAGGTAAAGGATATTGTAAAGACCATAACTGAAATGGTTCCGCTTACTGAAGCAGACATCATAGTATCCGGTGGAAGGGGAATGGGAGATCCAAAGAACTTCGCACTGATAAGTGAACTTGCTGAAGTGCTCGGAGGAGCAGTCGGAGCTTCAAGGGCAACCGTAGATGCCGGGTGGATTGAGTACAGCCATCAGGTTGGACAGACAGGACAGACTGTTGGTCCCCAGGTATATTTTGCCTGCGGCATATCAGGCGCAATACAGCATCTGGCAGGAATGTCATCATCTGATACCATCATTGCAATAAACAAAAACCCTGATGCACCTATATTCAAGGTGGCAAACTTCGGGATTGTGGGAGATGTTATGGAAGTTCTGCCGCTTCTGATCAAGGAGTTCAAAGCCGCTCTTAAATGAATAAAACCGCCGTTTGGCGGTTTTTCTTTTAGGTGGTATAATCAATGACCTAAACAAACCGGGAGATTTGAATGGGATTTATCTATTTCATGATTGTTTTCATAGCTACAACCGCAGGTGCCGTTGCCGGAGTAGGAGGCGGTGTAATCATAAAGCCTGCATTGGATGCAATCGGGCAGTATGGAGTGGAAACCATTGGGATACTGGCTTCATCAGCGGTTTTTTCTATGGCGGTGGTGGCAACAATCAGAAAATGGATCCAGGGACTTTCCATTGATATCAAAATCATAATGCTATCAATTGGCTCAATTGTCGGTGGTATTCTGGGCAAGGAGTTGCTTTATTCACTTACCGGGGCAATTGAATCCGAGATAGTAAAAGTCATACAGGCTGCAATAATAATCATTTTGATGATAATGATTCTCTTCAAGGATAAGATGAAAAGACACTGTATCAACAACAACCTGATAGTTCTTGCCGGAGGTGTGGTTCTTGGTCTGTTGGCGTCATTCCTTGGAATTGGCGGAGGACCGGTCAATGTTGCCATCCTTTATCTATATATGGGAATGGACATGAAGAAAGCTGCAACAGGATCGATAATTGTAATTCTCCTGGCACAGGCCGCAAAATTGATATCAGTCGGAGTGACTGTCGGATTTGCATCCTATAACCTCAGCATGCTCTGGTTCATAATCCCAGCAGGTATAGCAGGTGGTTTCATCGGTTCACTCCTGCACAATAAAATTAATGAAAAAGCCATAAACATAGTATACAATTCAACCGTAATCCTTGTTATCCTTATATGCCTCTACAACATTACAACCGCAGTACTTTAGAACTCCGAGTATCCTTTTTTTCACTTTCACCTCCGGGGTAAAAGTGAAATTTTTTAACTTTTACCCCGGAGGTGAAAGTCAAAAACTTATTCCGAAGAAAAATGGCAAAGGGGCATGAAATAAGGGTTTTTGACATTTGCACACGAAAAAACCCGCAGATTATTTAACATTTACCCCGGAGGTGAAAGTAAAAATTTTTAACATTTACCCCGGAGGTGAAATTCAAAAAAAGAGGGGGTTGACTTTGCCCCAAGGGCAAAGTCTATACTTCATGATGGAACCGCAACCAAGCGCGCAGGAGGTTGAATGTACACGATAGGAAGTTTTTCAAAAATCAATACGGTAACCACAAAAACCCTGAGGCTTTATGATGAAATGGGCTTGCTGAAACCGGCTAAAATTGATCACTTTACCGGTTACAGATACTACACCTCGGATCAGCTGCCGAGGATGCACAGGATTCTGGCATTGAAATCATTGGGGTTTTCTCTGTCCGAAATCAAGAAAGTGATTGAAGACGAAGGCACCATTGAAATGCTGCTTGAATCCAAACTCAGGGAGACAAGGGATGTAATCAGGGATGAGAAAATGCGTCTGCTTACAATCAAAGGTTACCTGGAAGGTCTGAAAGGAGACAAGGAAATGAACCAGAATGTAATTATAAAATCACTGCCCGGTGGAATCATATATTCAAAGAGAATGGTGGTAGCTGATTATGATGCATACTTTGAAGTGATTCCGCAGATAGGAGAGGAAGTAACCAAGGCAAACCCAAACCTTAAATGTGCAGTTCCTGAGTATTGCTTCATCATTTACCATGACAAGGAATACAAGGAAAAGGACATTGATGTAGAATACTGTGAAATGGTCACAGAGTTTGGCAACGAAACAGAAACAATCAAATTCAAGAAGCTTGAACCCGTTGAGCAGGCCGCCTGCATCCTGCATAAAGGCCCATACAGCACACTCTCGGTTTCCTATGGAAAGCTCCATGAGTGGCTGGAAAACAGCGGTTATGAACCGACAGGCCCTGACAGGGAATCTTACATTGATGGAATCTGGAACAAGGAAGACCCCGAAGAGTGGCTGACTGAAATACAGGTCCCCGTGAAGGCTGTCTGATGATTCTAATCCCGGTTATTTAACCGGGATTATTTTTTTAAACTTTAGGGGTTCACATTAGGTTGCATTCGTGCTAATCTGTGCTAATCTTATGATAGTGTTATAAAGGATGTGCAATGAAGAATAACAAGGTTATTCAATTTTTAAATAAAGTCTTTCTGCTTTTCTTTTACAGGAATGACATGCAGCTTCTGACGGCCCCGGGCAAAAAAGACAGGGATTACTTTATTCTCCAGTCTGTTTTCGGCACAATGGTCATTTCTTTGTTTCTAGGTGTTTTTCTTACCGGTCTTTACATTGAAATGGGTGCACCTGACTCTGTTGTGGGATATCTTCCTATATTGGGCAGCATAGCCGGAATATTCCTGGTTTTCACTGGTTCTCTGACCGAGCGTGTAAAGAAGGTAAAAAGAACAGTCATAATACTGAATTTTGTAGGAAAGACGCTGCTACTTTCCGCTGTATTTGTTCCATTGGTGGTATCAAGGGAAGCGGCGCCATACATCATGCTTCCACTGACCTTCCTGGGACTTACTATTAATGCAATAATGTCAGTAATAATCAACAGCTGGTTCATTGATACAATTGATATATCCATAAGAGGAAGATATATGGGTGCAAGGGCGGTATTCTCTCTGCTTGTATCTGCCACACTTCCAGTTATTGCAGGAAATTTCCTTGATGGTTTCTACGACAGATACACTGCCTTTTTGATTATTTACCTTGCAGCATGGAGCTTTTCACTTCTTGAATCTATTTCCATGGGCAAAATAACTGAACCCGTTCCCCATGAAGGAAAGAACAAGAAAATTAAATTCTCAGAGCTGTTTTCCGTACCCTTGAAAAACAAGGAATTCATGAAGTTCTGTGCAATCCAGATGTTCTTCCATCTGTCATGGTTCATTTCAATGACTTTTGCATCCCTTTATGAAATCAAATATATGCAGCTGTCATACTCAACCCTGACCATCATGGGCTCCTTAAGTGCGGTCATTCAGATGTTTCTGTATCCTGTATGGGGAAAGGTGATAGACAGACATGGCTCTGCTATTGTCATGAGGATCGCAATCCTTCTGTATATGCTTCATGTAGGGGTATACTTTTTCATGGTGAAGGGGAATGCACCATATCTCCTCTTTCTTCTGAACATAAACGGTGCAATTCTTTCACCAGCATGGGGACTTTCAACTTTCAATGAGAGATTTTCAAGGATTCCAAAGGAAGGAAGAACCGCATATGACAGTTTCTTTACTACACTTCTTGCGATTGTCATTCTTCTTGCACCAACGCTTGGCAACCTGCTAAGAAACGCCATCATAGACAGCGGTACGAAATTCTGGGTCTTTCCGGAGTTCAAGCTTGTGTTCATCCTGTCCTTTGTGCTCCTTCTGATGCTGAACATATATCTTTTTATACAAAGCAAAAAAAGGAACAACCTTGAGGCTGAAAGAATTTTCATCCGGGCAATGCGCGAGAAAATGAGATTCGGCCCCAAAAGACGTTAACCAATCCTGTATATGTGATATCATTTAATCAAATGAATGTTTTTAAAAAACAATTCCATGGCAGTCCGTGGTGGTATGCAGACCCTCTGATTGATACCGGAAAACCCAAGACAAGGTGGGTCTTTTTCCAATCCGCAAGCCGGCCTTTCGGAATGGTACAGCTAAGTCCCGATACAGACACCGAAGGAACATGGGGAGTTGGTTACAGATATGATTCCCCGAGGATAAAATGCTTTTCGCATCTTCACTCGTGGCAGCTCGGAGCCCTTCCGGTTCTTCCTTATTCGGGTGATTATTCACAGGACATAGATGAAGGTTATTCATACTCACACAAAACTGAAATTGTGAAGCCCGGTTATCACAGAGTTTTCCTTGATGAGTGCAATGTCCTGGCAGAACTCACGGCTTCAAAAAGAACCGGCATGCACAGATATACCTTTCCCGAACAAATGAAGCAGGGAATTCTCATTGACCTTGGGAAACAACTGGGACCCGGTGAGATGGGCCGAAGCAGTCTGGTAAAAACAAAGGACAATGAACTGACGGGTTTTGTAGACAACATACCAACCATGAGGCGGCCCAAATATTGCAGAATATACTTTAATATAAGATTCAACAAGGATATAACCGACATTCTGGAAATCTCTGACAATAAATTCGGAATTGAGTTCTCAAAAGGCGGCATATTGTTGATGAAGGCTTCCCTGTCCTATGTAGGTGAGGACGGGGCAAAAAACAACATGGGCAGCGAAATCAATCACTGGGATTTTGACAAGGTTGTGATGCAGGCGATAGAAGAGTGGAATGGATTCATGGGCCGTATTAAGGTAGTTGGGGAAGAAGAAAAGAAAATCAAGTTCTATACAGACCTCTGGCGCAGCTCATTCGGAGGCCATGTCATCAACGATACTGACGGCAGATACTGTGATATGACAGGAGATGAACCTGTAATCAGGCGGTTGCCCATGGATGAATACGGAGTGCCTGAATTTGAGTTTCTTTCAAACGCCGATGTTTTCTGGGGCGCACACTGGAGTCTTGGTTTGTTCTGGGACCTTGTTTATCCCGAAATCAAAAGTGCATATTGCAGGTCACTTGTTGAGATGTATAGATACGGAGGTCTTGTCCCAAGAGGGCCCTCTGGTGGCAACTATACCTTTGTAATGATTGCGGCCCACTCCACAGCTTTTCTGGTATCGGCATATATGAAGGGAATATGCGATTTTGACATTGAAACCGCATATGAGGGAATCAGGAAAAATGCCTTTCCCGGAGGATTGATGAGTAAATCCGGGTACGAACACAACTCCTGCTATGACGGTGGAATCGAGTATTTCATTGAAAGGGGCTATATACCCGAAAGAGAAAGAAAAAGCACAGGCATTCACTGCGACGGAGCTGCCATGACCCTGGAATACAGCTATGACCATTGGTGCATAGCCCAGCTGGCCAAGGTACTTGGCAAAGATGATGATTATGCCTATTTCAGTGAAAAAGCACTAAATTACATGAACCTGTGGGACCCGGTCATTGGTTTCATGCGTCCAAGAAACCCGGACGGAAGTTTCCTGGAGCCCTATGACCCCTTAAGCCTTGAAGGATTCTGTGAGGGAAACGGATGGGGTTACACTTTTTATGTTCCTCACGATATTCCAAAGCTCATAGAAATGATGGGTGGAAACGAGGCTTTCGTAAGCAAGCTGCACTATGCATTTCTGAAGGCCGGTGATATGAGATACTATGCCGGAAAACCGGAACTTAGAAGAAATGAAGCCTATATTAACTATGGAAATGAGAATACCAGGTTCACAGCTTCACTTTTCAGACATGCCGGACGACCTGACCTTTCCGATTATTGGAGCAGAAAAGTCCAGAAGGACCTTTTCTCGGGAATCGGTAAATCGTGTTTCTGTGAGGATGATGACAACGGTTTGTCCGCAGGAACAAGTCTTCTTCTGGCCATGGGACTGTTTGACATAAAAGGAGGGGCTTGTGAAAACCCGGTATATGAAATAGGTTCGCCCATATTTGATGAAATACATATAAAGCTTGATGATAAATACTACAGCGGACAAACCCTGACCATAAAGACAAGAGGAAATTCCGATGAGAATACAGTGGCTGGTAAAATAAAATTCAACGGCAGGGAGATTGACGGTTCTACAATAAGCCATGGTGATATAATCAACGGAGGCACAATAGAACTAAAAATGGAGAAGATGAAATGAGGTTATCTACTACTACGGCATTGATGGGATTGACAAGGGCAGGAGAGTTCCCGACATACATTGAGTCAATGAAAGCCTGTCTGGAAGCGGGTTTCAAGGTACAGGACATCAACCTTTGTTCCCTTAGGGGCGGAAGAAACCAGTTCACGGGAGATAATTGGAGACATGAAGCAGAGAGAACTGCCATGGAGGCTGAAAAGGCCGGAGTTGTCTTCGGGCAATCCCACCCGGTCTTTGTGGGGCTGAACCTCTCAAGTGAGCCCGAGGAGCAGCAGAAACTTTGGCATGACATGATGATAAGATCCCTTGAAATCAGTTCCATTCTTAAGGTCAAATGGGCTGTACTTCATCCATTTGGAGTTCATAACGGGCACGACGCAGACATTGAAGCAAGCATCAGACTGAACGTTGAGTGCTATGATTTTGCCTTTGAACTTGCAGAAAAGCTTGGGGTAAAGCTTGCATTTGAGAATATGCCTCTACGTTGGGGTGGCATGAGACGATTTACAAATTATGCAGAGGATTTGATTGCGCTGGTTGATGAGTACAGGAGTCCCAATGTCGGAATATGCTGGGATTTCGGTCATGGGAACATGATATATGACAACCAGATTCCCGCACTTAAAAAAATTGGAAAGCGTCTGAAAATGACTCATGTGGCAGACAACTATGGAAAGGGAGATGACCATACAAACCCGTTCCATGGAACCACGGACTGGCATTCAATCATGCCTGTTCTGAGGGAGATTGGTTATGAGGGTGACTTCGCTTTTGAAACCCATATGGAAACGGCATATGTGCCTGATGAGCTGCGTCCGGGTATTGCAAAGGAAACCTTCAGACTGGGACAGTACCTTATGTCACTTGCAGGATATTGAAGCAAACTACTGAGGAACAACCGGATTTTCAACCAGCCATAACGGGCTCATATAGTTCCCGTTCAAAGTAACAGACCAGTGCAGATGTGGGCCTGTTGAAAAACCTGTGGATCCTACCTTACCTATAAGGTCACCCTTTTCAACAAAATCACCGACTTCAACATCAAATGCACTCAGGTGAAGATAACTTGAAAACAACCACATACCATGGTCAATTATTATGGTGTTGCCTGTCCGGACCAGCTCAGCTGCCATGACAACCACTCCGTCATTGCAGGCAAATACGGGATCGCCGGTGTCTCCGTCAATATCAAGGCCGGAGTGTCTGTAAGGATTCTCTCCGTTTATATATCTGGTCTGGGCATAACTTGTGCCGAAGGCTCCTTCAAGAGGAAGGATGAATGTTCCGTCAAGATATGAGGTTTCGTTTGAGTGTTCCTTGGCTTTCGCAATCATCACTGCATCGTTTGCAGTGTTGACAGGGTCAGCCTTTTGGGCAAGCTCATCAGAGACAACAAGCTGCTGATAAGTTACCTCAAAGTCATCGGGAAGTATGGAAATGTCAAATCTCTCGAACAATGTTTTTTCATCATTGTGTGTCCTGTAAACATCAACATAATAATTCCCCGGAGAAGTCCACCAATTGATTGGCACAAGCCCCAGAAGAACATCGCCGTAAGGGGTCAACTGCGAGGAAAAGTTTCCAAGATTGGATTTCAATGAGAAACTCTCATCCGAATCGGCATAGCGAACAAAGAACGCAAGTGTGTTTCCCGGTCTGGCTTCCGGGTATGGACATACCGCAACTGCCGGAAGTGAAATGCTTGTCTCATATTCATATATCAATGTTCCGTTGGCAAACTCTGCTTTCAGTGTATAGGATAAGACGCCTTCGTAATATGGGATATTCACATCATCACGGTGCATGTTATAAATTGCTGATTCAACCCCGTTTTTGTATTCCGTAAGGGTAAGCCGTACATCATCCTCAATTGAACTCCCGTCATTGTAGGTAACCAAGAGAGGGGTTCCTGCTTCGGGCATTGCAATAGTGACAGGGTTTGAATCACTGTATTTTATGATGTCAGTACTGCCATCAGGCTTTGTTCTGTTCCATTCAACGGAGTATGAATTTGGAACAAGGTTGAAGTCCGCTCTCATTATAATTTCAGGAACAGGCTGGGTGATTTCTGACATGTCATTGAAAACAGGTTCCGATGACAGTATTGCAGCCATGCTTTCGGGTTTTGAAAGAAAGTTTCCCTGAGGTGTTTTTACATAATATTGGCTTGCATCAAAGTCTGCAAGAATCACATATTCCATGACTTTTCCATTGGGCAGAAATGCGTTCAGTGAATAAACATATTTGGATTCACTTTCAGGCCATTGGACCGATTCAGCCAGATTGTCTCTGAAGAGGAGATATTCATCTCTGTCAAGGTGGGCGGCCTGAAGCCGGCTTATGTTTGTTATTGTATAATTTCCGGAATCAATGGAATCAATGAACCCTTCTCCAAGGCTGTAGTATTTGTCGAAAATCAGCCCCTTTTCGATGCAGGCATCACCGGTCAGAGGATTGAAATATATTTGATAACCCATTGAAATACCAAGGACAAAATCTGCTTCCATATACAGTGACTCTGTCATTCCGGCAGGTCTGTTGTCCATTTTTTCAGAAGCCTTGAGAGCACCTTCAAGAAGTTCTTCATCTGCAAGAATCTCATAATTCTTCTTGTTATCAGGATAAAGGACTATTTTGTCCGCAAGTATCCCGTTCTGGGTTACAAGTACAAAGAACACGGCAGATGCCGTACAAAGCAGAACGAATATCAAAAAGGCAACAAGGATTCTTTTCATCATACTCCTCTATATCATATACCTGCGAGTCTTTGTTTTTCCTGCAGATCCTTTAATGAATATGTTTCCATATACATTTTGTGCATTTCAAGTGCCTCTTCTTCACTGAAGGCGACAGCGCCGCCTATCAGCATTGAATCAATGTAGCACTTGCAGGCTTTTTCTACTATCATGCTTACTGTGAACGCTTCGTCCAGGGTTCTTCCAAGACAAACAGCGCCATGGTTTGCAAGCAGACACGCATTTCTTCCCTCCAGGGCTTCAGTGACAACCTTGACCATCTTTTCAGAACCCGGAAGGGCATGATCTGCAACCCGTAGGCTTGGCCCTATAAGCTGTGCCAGATCATCAAGTATGGGTGGAACTTCCTTCCTGGCTGCTGCAACTGTGCAGCCATACTGCGGATGCGTATGGATGATTCCATATATTTCAGGGCGCATGCGGTAAATTGCAGCATGCATGGGGGTTTCGCTGCTGGGATTTTGTTTTCCCTTTGGTTCAAGGGTGTATATGTCCACAAGAACAATGTCATCGGTCCTGATGGTGGAATAATCTGTTCCACTGGGGGTTATCAACAAGTGCCTGTTATCAATTCGCGCACTAACATTGCCCCATGTTCCTGCTGCCAGACCAGTTTCAACTATTCTTTTTCCTGCTTCCACAATCATGCTGCGGGTTTTGTGTTCCATTGTTCACCGCCTGTAGTTTGTGAATTCATTGTATCACACAGGCATAGGAGGATTGTTACGGATTTTCTCAGCGATATATAACCTGGACTATAAATGATAAATATAACATGTATAATGTCAATATGATAAGCGAGAAAGCATACAGGGAGTTCAATCTCAAAGGCAAGGGAAGAAGAATACCCGGTGGACAGGACAACTCATATCTTTTCGGAGATGTCTTCGTAAAGAAGAATGACGGAGACAATGTTAACATTGAATTGATATGTAATATTCTTTCTAATGTAAGGTCGGACAAGTACCGGGTGCCGAAACCCATCCGGTCAAACAACGGCACATATATCTCGGATGGATATATAGCATCTGAATTTGTTGAAGGAAGACACGACTTAGGGAATATAGAAAGAACTTTAGAATTATCGGTTGTTTTCAACAAAGACATTAAAAAATATGATATTTCATTGATGAAGGAAGAAAATACCCAGTGGGCCATCGGTATGGATATTATTTTCAGAAACAGAGAAATCCCTGATTATGTAAAACATGACAATCTGAAGCTTTGTCTTGATATGATGCAAAAATTGGAACCAGTGAATGACCCGCTGCAGATAATTCATGCTGACATGGGAGGCAATATCTTATACAGCAAAGGGCAGCTTCCATGTATCATTGATTTTTCACCGTGTATTGCCCCTGCACTGATGGCAGAGGCAATAATCATTGTCGATCACATTGCCTGGGAAGAAGAGAATCATTCAAAATTTGATTTACTTCAAACCCCCTCAATATATATTAAATACGCAGTAATGTTCAGATTGCTGTCAGCATTATGCAAAAAGGGAGATGACGGCAGATTGTTCGAAAGTGAGTTGAAAGCCTACAGGGGGGTATGGGACCTGTCTATGATTCTATGATATGTCCGTCCGTTGTTACCGTTACGATGTTCCACGGGATGAATTTACCGCTGTTCATAAGGGCGGTTTTGACTGCGTGTGCTATTCCGCCGCAGCATGGAACCTCCATTTTCAAGACCGTAACACTCTGTATGTCATTGTTGGTAAGTATTGCCGTCAGTTTTTCGGAATAATCAACCATATCCAGTTTCGGGCACCCTATTATAGCAACCCTGTCCCTTATGAAATCCCTGTGGATGTCTGCATAAGCAAAGGCCGTACAATCAGCCGCAACAAGAAGACGGGCATTGCTGAAGTATGGTGCATTGACAGGAACAAGCTTTATCTGCACAGGCCATTGCCGTAGTTCTGATTCAAGCTTATCGGCAGATACTGTTGTATGGTTGTGATGATCATGCCTTTGGATTGTCCTTGAGGCTGTTCCGGGGCATCCGCAGGCCAGCGGTTCTTCCTTTTTCTTCTCACTTATCCTTTGCAGGACTGCTTCTTCATCGTATTCCGCTGCTTCTCTTTCCACGATGGTTATTGCTCCAGTGGGACATTCAGGAAGACAGTCCCCCAGTCCGTCACAGTAGGATTCTGAAACAAGCCTTGCCTTTCCGTCAACAAGCTGCAGGGCATCTTCGTGACATGCATCTATACATAGACCGCATCCGTTGCATTTTTCCTCATCGATGGATATTATTTTTCTTTTCATATATTTTACCTCTCATCCGGTTAATTTTCTTTAAATGTAATATAGTATAATGTAAGCAGGAATACGGTAACAAATGTTACGAGGAGGAAATCATGGATGGAAGACACCTGGACTCACTGATGTGGTCTCCCTTGTTCAAGGGAATATCAAAAGATAATATCCGGCAGCTGGTTGTCTGCATGAACACAACTGTAATTGAATATAAGCGGGGGGATATAGTCACCGTAGAAGGAACCCGGATGGATGGCATAGGTGTTGTGCTTGAAGGAATGCTCAGCATAGGCAAAACAGGAATGACAGGGACTCGATTGGTCATAGGTATTGTAGGTATTGGTGAACTGTTCGGTGAAACTGCTGCATTTACCAAAGACCGGGAATGGCCTGCAACAGTAGAGGCATCAACTGATTGTGCTGTGATGTTCCTGGATCCCGGCAGCATAACCGGTAGCTGCTCTTCGGCATGTGAATGGCACAGGACACTTCAGGAAAACATGCTTGGGATACTGGCGTCGAAGGCACTTGCACTTACACAGAGAATCAGATACATGGCAATAAAGGGACTCAGGGCAAAGGTGTGTACTTATCTTTATAACCTCCACATTGAGCAGAATACTGATTTTGTAAGACTCCCCCTGAAGAAATTTGAGCTCGCTCAACTGTTCAATGTCGAAAGACCATCTCTTTCACGGACAATGATTAACCTGAGGGATGAAGGAATCATTGATTTTGACGGCAGGACAGTCAAGATATGTGATTATGACAAACTGGCCGACGAAATCGATACGCAATAAAAAACCCCGCGGATGCGGGGTTAATTCTTTACTGTTTTTTAGTAATTGCTTCTCTTTTTCTGGAAACAGTCGCTGCAGTAAACAGGTCTTTCGCCGGTTGGCTTGAAAGGAACCTTTGTTGACGCACCGCACTCTGCACATGTTGCATCATGCATCTGACGTTCGCTGCTGCCGCCGCTGAAGCGACCTTTTTTGCGTGCTGACCTGCAGTCAGGGCATCTTTTCGGTTCATTTGAAAAACCTTTTTCAGCATAGAATTCCTGCTCGGAAGCAGTGAATTGAAATTCTGAACCGCATTCAACACAGTTCAATGTTTTATCCTCGTACATAGTAAACCTCTTCTCTGTACATAATCCCTTGTTGTGGTAAAAACGGAATCCAGAAAACCCTTCCATGGGTGTTAACGATATGTTACCAGTCCCTGATCAGTAATTTCTTAATGCGCATCCCCGCAACAACATATTAACCGCCGGCATAACCCCTATGATTTCGCCGGATGAAGCCCGTTTCGCTTCATGTAGTGTATTATATCTTATAAATGTATACTGCACAAGCATATGTTTTTGGATTATTAATCGATTGTCCGGGTAATAATAAATATAATGATAAAATTTAGCACATGACCCTGAAAGGAGATAAAATATGCTGAAAAAAGGAAACAAGGCAATTGCCTTTGAACTAAAAGATCATGACGGGAAGCCGGTCAGGCTGGAAGACTTCCGTGGAAAGAAGGTTGTACTGTATTTTTATCCAAAGGACAATACTCCCGGATGCACCATTGAAGCAGAAGGCTTCAGGGATGTATATGATGAAATACTTGAAAAAGGTGCGGTTGTACTTGGGGTCAGCCCCGATGCACAGAGGTCCCATGAAAACTTCAGGAACAAGTTCAATCTTCCGTTCCATCTGCTTTCCGACGAGGACCACAACATTGCCGAGGCTTATGGTGCCTGGGGAGAAAAGAAGATGTATGGGAAATCCTACATGGGGATTGTCCGTTCAACCTTCATAATAGATGAATCCGGAACAATCTCACATGTATTCCCAAAGGTATCCCCGAATGAACATGCACAGGAAATACTCAAGGCACTTGATGATTAGAAAAACGACCCGGAAGAAATTCCGGGTTATTTTCATAATGCCCTGACACCTTCCTCACCGGTTCTTATCTTTACTGCATTTTCAACAACATAGGTGAAGATTTTGCCGTCCCCTATTTCGCCCGTATACAGAACTTTCTTAGCTGTTTCTATCACCAGGTCGACGGGAACTTCGCAGACTACGGTCTCGATCTTAATCTTTGGAAGAAGGGTAATTTCAACGGGAACACCCCTGTACATTTCCTTTGATCCTTTTTGCATACCGCAGCCCATTACCTGAAGCACTGTCATGCCCGTAACACCTATGGAGTTGAGGGCTTCCTTCAGTTCCTCGAACTTGGACGGCCTTGTGATGATATCCACCCTTGTCATTTTGCTCATGAAAACCTCCTCTTCAATGATGATATAAAAAAGCCTGCGTTTTCGTTGAAAACACAGGCTCCGTCGCCTTTTTAAGGTTACACATCATTGTATAAATATTTACAGAAAAATCTGTATGGAGAGATACTAACATCAATCAGTGCCCGCGTCAACTGATATTTTCGAAAGGCGGCATTACGACACTCCAAAAAATGATATACAATATATACGATGCATAACACTACAATTATGGAAGGCATATTATGAAAGTACTTGATATCAGAAG
>DAINQB010000044.1:16713-21461 GCA_036743175.1 Bacillota bacterium
CAGCATGAAGCGGGGGCATCATCAATAATTGCCGGTGTCCAGCTGAGAACCATCAAGTGTGACAGCGGATATATGGACCCGAAGGACATAGAATTAAGGATACGTAAGGTCAAGGACCAGCACTTTCCCGAAACAGGATTGATCTGCATGGAGAATGCCCATTCAAGCGGAAGGGTGATAAAGCCGGACCATATGGAAAAGATATATGGACTCGCAGTTGAATATGGTATTCCGGTTCATCTGGACGGGGCCAGGCTGTTCAATGCGGCCATAAGTCTTGGAGTGGATGTAAAAGAAGTAACAAAGAACTGTGATTCAGTCATGTTCTGTCTTTCAAAGGGGCTTGGTGCACCTGTGGGATCAATTCTGGCAGGAACAAAGGATTTCATCGGGCAGGCGAGATACAAAAGAAAAATCATGGGCGGCGGCATGAGGCAGGCCGGTGTTCTGGCTGCCCCGGGCATCATTGCACTTACAAAGATGGTCGGGAGGCTTTCCATTGACCACGATAATGCAAAGGTCCTTGCAAATATGCTTAAGGATATTCCCGGTATAAGCATATGGAAAAACAATCTTGATATAAACATGATTTTCTTTGAAACAGACCGGCCGGTGGACGAAGCACATTTTGTGGAATACTTTGAAAATAAAAACATACTTGTATATCCTCCTGAAGATGGTGTTTTCAGGTTTGTCACAAATAACGGAATTGATTCAAATGACCTCCCGTTGATTGCTGAAACACTCGGAAGTTACATGGTCGGCTGACATACGTTAAAAAATTAACACAAAATTGATAAAAAATTAACAAAACCCTTGCTTTTCATTAGCGAGGGTATGTATAATATTACTGTAAGAGATTGATAAAAAGTTAACAATCTATATATTGAACGGGAACACCGTAACTGCTGAACAAATGGGCACCATGGATAAGATGGTTGCGACCGTTCTTTTTTGTTTTCAGGGACACCTGAAAAGGGGTAATACGGACGTTTTGCATGTCAAATCTATCATCTGGGAAAGCGTCCGCACCGACCGAATTGGCTATAACCGGTACGCCGGTATAAATACAGCACGGGGGTGTATAAATATGGCAACAGATACAAAGCATTGCGAATGCTGCGATCTAAGTGAAAATGAAATGTTTTCGCTGTTGGAAAAGACCATTGATGATTATGAGTCAAAGGAAAGCAATCTGATTCAAATCCTTCACATGGCCCAGGCAATCTTCGGTTATCTTCCGGAAGATGTATTGAAATTCATATCTGAAAAAATGAATCTTCCAATGTCAAAGGTAAGCGGTGTCGTTTCCTTCTATTCACTGTTTTCTACCCAGCCCAAGGGCAGACACTCCATCAAGGTCTGTCTTGGTACTGCATGTTATGTCAGAGGTGGAAGCAAGATAGTGGACAAGATAAAGGAGCTTCTTGACATCGAAGTCGGAGAGACAACAAAGGACATGAACTTCTCCCTTGAAGTCATGAGATGTATCGGGGCATGCGGGCTTGCGCCGGCAATTGCCATAGATGATACAGTCTATAAAAGGGTAAACCCAAACAAGCTCAGGCAGATTCTTGCCCAGTATGAATAGGGGGACAACATGAAAGAAAAAATTATCAACGGTAGGAAGCACCTTGAGGAAATAAAGGAAGAATACAGGAGAAAGCAGCGTGAGTATGATTATGCAATATTGATCTGTTCCGGTGCCGGTTGTATTTCCTCTAACTGCGGGGCTGTCAAGGATGCACTTTTGGAAGCCCTTGAAAAGTATTGTCCTGAAAAGAAAATTGATATTAAGCTGACCGGATGCATGGGAACCTGCAACATCGGACCCGCAATGATAGTAAAACCAAGTGATGTATTCTATTGCAACCTTAAGCCATCTGACATGGAAATCATTGTACAAAAGGACATCATCGGCGGAGAAATTGCAAAGGAATTTTGCATGAAAGACCTTGAAACAGGCGAGCCTGTTCCATTTGTAAAAGACATCGAATTCTTCAAAAGCCAGAAGAAGATAGTCCTTCGAAACTGCGGATCAATAGACTGCACTTCCCTTGAGGAATATGTTGTAAATGACGGTTATATGGGGTTGTACAAGGCAATCACGGAAATGACCCCTGAGGATGTAATTGAAGAAATAAAGAAATCCGGACTTCGCGGAAGAGGGGGCGGAGGATTTCCGACCGGACTGAAATGGAGTTTTGCAAGAAAGTCTGTCAGTGATGAAAAATATATAATATGCAATGCAGACGAGGGAGACCCGGGTGCATTCATGGACAGGAGCCTGCTAGAAGGCGATTCCCATGGACTTATCGAAGGAATGGCCATTGGTGCATATGCAATAGGGGCCAAAAAGGGAATAGTCTATGTAAGAGCTGAGTATCCCCTTGCAGTTGAACGCCTTGAACATGCCCTCAAACAGGCCAGGGCAGCAAATCTTCTCGGCAAGAATATATTCGAACGCGGATTTGACTTTGATATTGAAATAAGGATAGGAGCCGGAGCGTTTGTATGCGGAGAGGAGACTGCACTCATTGCATCCGTCGAAGGTCAGAGGGGTGAACCAAGACAGAAACCTCCTTATCCTTCAGA
Organism: Bacillota bacterium; assembly: GCA_036743175.1. Classification (GTDB taxonomy): domain Bacteria; phylum Bacillota; class Clostridia; order DUPQ01; family DUPQ01; genus JAFGQE01. The sequence continues at coordinate 19,309 of DAINQB010000044.1, forward strand.
CAAAGGCCTTTTCCAGAAACCGACGGTTATAAACAACGTGGAGACATTCGGGAATATTGCCGGAATAATATTGAACGGTGCCGAATGGTTCTCGGGAATAGGTACGGAAAAGAGCACCGGAACCAAGGTGTTTGCACTTGCGGGTGATATCAACAACACCGGAATTGTGGAAGTTCCCATGGGAATTACACTTGGAGAGGTAATCTATGATGTCGGTGGCGGAATTCCCAATGGAAAGAAATTCAAGGTCGCCCAGACAGGAGGTCCTTCGGGAGGATGCCTTACAAGCGAGCATCTGAATGTTCCAATTGACTATGATTCACTGGTTGAACTGGGAGCAATCATGGGATCCGGTGGTCTCATAATAATGGACGAGGATACCTGTATGGTGGACGTTGCAAGATTCTTCATGGAGTTTGTCCAGGATGAATCCTGCGGGAAATGCGTTGCATGCAGACTTGGCACAAAGAGAATGCTTGAGATCCTTGAAAGAATAACCAAGGGCAAGGGCGTCGAAGGAGATATAGAAAAACTTGAGAAACTCGGTAAGGCCATAAAGGACACAGCTCTTTGCGGACTGGGCCAGACAGCACCGAATCCCGTGCTTTCAACAATCAAGTACTTCAGGGAAGAATATGAAGAACATATTACACAGAAATACTGCAGAGCAGGTGTTTGCTCAGACTTATTCCTTTCGCCATGTGAAAATGCCTGCCCGGCAGGAGTCAATGTTCCCGGATATATTGCACTCATTGCAGCCGGAAGAGTCAAGGACGCATACAATCTGATAAGACAGGAAAATCCGTTCCCATCAGTATGCGGAAGAGTATGTACACATCCTTGTGAGAGCAGATGCAGACGTGCACAGCTTGACGACCCAATTGCCATAATGGACCTGAAGAGATATGCAGCCGATGAGGCCATGAAGGATACAAGTCCGTTCACAGACATAATCTCAAGGAAAACCAACAAATCAGTGGGAATCATCGGTGCAGGGCCTTCAGGACTTACATGTGCATATTATCTTGGCAGAAAGGGATATGATGTCACCGTATATGAAGCAGAGAAGGTTGCAGGAGGCATGCTTGCCTATGCAATACCTGAATACAGGCTTCCAAAAGCAATCCTTCAGAAAGAAATTGATACTCTGAGGGAAGTCGGTGTTGTCATAAAAACCGAAACTGAGGTAGGCAGGGACATTACCTTCAATGAAATAAGAAATACCCATGATTCCGTGTATATTGCAACAGGAACCCAGGTTTCAAGGGGAATGGGCATCGAGGGTGAGGAAATGGACGGGGTCTATCATGGTCTTGATTTCCTCAAGGACGTAAGTCTTGGAAAGATGAAGAAAATAAAAGGCAGGGTTGCAGTAATCGGAGGTGGAAACACAGCAATAGATGCGGCACGTACAGCCCTGAGACTTGGTGCAAAGGAAGTTCATATCCTTTACAGAAGATCTAAGACAGACATGCCGGCGGACTGCAGGGAAATCGAAGATGCCATTGAAGAAGGCGTCAAGATACATCAGCTTATATCGCCTGTTGGTTTCAAGGGTAATGGAAAAGTGGAATTCGTAGAGTGTAAAAACATGAACCTTTGCGGATTTGACAAGAGTGGCAGGAAAGTTCCAAAGGAATGTGAGGAAAGTTCAGTCAGGATAGAAGTCGACATGGTAATACCTGCCGTCAGCCAGTATTCAGACCTTCCTTTTGTAAGCAAGGATGAAATTGAAATAACCAAATGGGGAACATTTGTGGTTGACAAGAATACCCAGATGACAACCATGGAAGGAGTCTTTGCAGGTGGCGATGTGGTCAGGGGTTCTGACGTAGTCATCACTGCAATAGCAGACGGCAAGAGAGCAGCCGCAGCCATCGATAAATATCTGGGTGGCAATGGTGAGCTCAACAAGGGTAAGCCTATTGAAATTCCAATGAGTTTTGATGAGTCGGAATTGGTGGAACATGAGCGGTTTGACATGAAATATCTTGATCCGGAACAAAGAAACAAGAACTTCGATGAAGTCTGTCTTGGATTCCACAAGCTGAATGCTACTGCTGAAGCCATGAGATGCCTGCGATGCGACAGGCGGGAAGGTTAGGTGAGGACATGGTCAATCTAACAATAAACGGAAAAGCTGTCACAGTGGA
>DAINQB010000045.1:0-1508 GCA_036743175.1 Bacillota bacterium
CTCCGGGGAGTATAATCATATCAGACAATGGTTTCCGGAGGCATATATGGGAAGACGCGAGGATTTCAGAAAGACACTGAATCACATTACACCTGAAAATATGATATTGGATCTTGGGGGCAATCCTCTTTCATCCATGGAGGGAGAAAGCCCTGATAAATTGCTGGATTTTCTTGGTTTCAAGGCGGAGAAAAGTGAAAACATTCTTTTCGGCAAGACCAGAAAGGTCGATGAGAGGATCCTTGATTATCTGGATATTGACACCAGGTCCATCGGTACAATACTGACTCCCATGGATTCACAGTATGAGGTGCTTTCAGATGACCTGTATATAGACGAATGGGGCATCAAAAGAAAGTTCACCGGTATGTACTGGGATATAGTCGAATATCCGTTGAAGGGTGCCTCGGCAGATGACCTTGATTCATACAGGTGGCCTGATCCTGGGAGCCTGGATTATGACCTTATAGATGAATATGCAAGACAGGCAAGGAAATACCATGATGAAACAGATTACCTTATCTGCGGGGAGCATCCTGTATATGGAATCTTTGAGATGGGGTGCTGGATGTGCGGATTCGATGACTTCCTTCTTAAAATGGCCATTGATGAGAAGTTCGTCAGGAAGTTCTTTGAAAAAATACTCGAATACCAAAAAGTAGTATCAAAGGAATATTATTCAAGGGTTGGCAGCTACATACACTACACATCAAGCGGTGATGATTTTGCTACCCAGACCAGTCTTTTCATGTCGCCCGGTATGTTCAGGGAGCTGATTAAACCGTACCTGAAGGAGCGTATTGAGTTTACTAAAAAATATACCGATGCAGCATTCCTGCACCATTCCTGCGGAAATGTCCACGACATCATCGATGACCTGATAGACTGCGGTGTGGATATTCTGAATCCCATTCAACCCACCAACGATCACATGGCACCTGACAATCTTAAGAAGACTTTTGGAAAACGCATAACGTTCCATGGCGGGCTTGATACCCAGGCGGTCCTGCCATTTGGTACAGAGGAGACGGTCAGGGAAGCGGTGAAAGAATTGGTTGGGGCCATGAACCATGACGGTGGATATATTTTCGCTGCCGCCCATAACATCCAGCCCGATGTGCCGCCTGCGAATGTCATCCATATGTTCAAGGCTGCCAGAGAATATGGTTCACTGGGAAGGACTACATGATATAATTTGTTGGTGAGGTGCTTATGGATTTATATTCTGTCGTAATACCACTATATAATGAGGAAGAAGTAGTACTTGAATGCATCAGGCGTGTTTCCGGTGTCCTTGAGGATATTGACGGTGATTATGAAGTGATCTTCGTAAATGACGGAAGCCGTGACAGGACCATGGAACTTGTGCAAAAGGAGTGCGAAAAAAACAGGAAATTAAAGGTCTTGTCCTTTTCGAGGAACTTCGGTCATCAGATAGCAATTACTGCGGGCATGGACCATGCACAGGGTGATGCGGTAATAGTCATGGATGCAGACCTTCAGGATCC
>DAINQB010000045.1:1608-10912 GCA_036743175.1 Bacillota bacterium
TTGTCAATGGATGGAATAACCTCCTTTTCAACAAAGCCGCTGACCATGTCCAAGAATCTGGGATTTCTTACTGCCGCAGCAGGTTTCATATATATGATAGTTGTTGTCCTTCAGAAATTTGTCTTTGGAAGAACGGTACAGGGCTGGGCAAGCCTGGCTGTCCTTATACTGCTGCTTGGGGGAATACAACTTATAATGCTGGGGTTCATCGGGGAATACATTGCGAGGATCTTCGATGAGAGCAAGAACAGACCACTGTACATCATTGAGGAAAAGATAAACATTGAAGAAGACTGACATTCTTTACAGCGATATGCACATGCACGGCTCATTCAGTGACGGAAGGGGAAGTCTTCGTGAGTTCGCAGTATCTGCAATCGAAAAGGGATTTAAGGCCATCGGATTTTCCGACCATGTTCCTGTTCCCATTGATAACAGCTGGTCGATGAAGCTTTCTGACCTTGGTTCCTATCTTGAAGAAGCAGATGCATTGAAGAAAGAATTCAATGGAATTCTTGAAATATATACGGGTATTGAACTGGATTACATAGATGGAATTGATGTTTTGAAATATGTTGACTTTGAATCCAGGGGATTCGATTATTTCATAGGTTCCGTCCATTATGTATACAGTGAAATACTCGGAGGACATTTTGAAGTTGACGGTCCTGCAGAGTCATTTAAGTCTCTGTTTTACAGTGGCTTTGGGGGTGATGCCAAGGCACTTGTGCATGGTTATTATAATAATGTAAGAAAGATGGTTGAAGAATACAAGCCGACGGTAGTCGGACATATCGACCTGATAAAGAAAAACAACGGCATCAGTGAGTACTTCAGTGAAGACAGCGACTTTTATAAAGAAGAGATAAATGAAACCCTTGATGTCATAAAAAAACAAGGAGCATTGCTTGAGATAAACACAGGTGCAATCTCAAGGGGTTATACAAAGATACCATACCCATCCGAATATATATTGAAGAAAAGCCTGGAAAAAGGTATTGGAATCACATTGAATTCCGATGCACATCAACCATCGAACGTCGGATATAAATTCATGGAGATGATTGATATGGCAAAGGAAAAGGGGTTCAGGGAAATTTACTTCTACAACCAGGGTCAATGGAAGTCTTTTTCACTTTAATTCGATGATGCGGTGGTGTATAATAACTTTTATTGTTGATGCGGAGGGACCAATTGAAAATATCAAAGGAAACAGTTCTGTATGTGGCTGACCTTGCCAGATTGAATCTTTCTGATGAAGAATCAGAAAGGCTGTCTGATGAAATGGGCCGGATACTGGGATATATGGAAAAACTGAACTCACTTGACACATCAAACGTAAAGGCAATGGAACATGTAGAACCGGTGAGCAATGTCCTGAGGGAAGATATTGTTGAAGAATCCTTTGAAAGGGATTTGATTCTTTCCAATGCACCTGATGAGCAGGACGGAGCATTCAGGGTTCCAAGGGTGGTGGAATGATGGATATCAGGAAACTTACCATAAAAACTGCTGCCATGGCACTCAGAAAAAAAGAAATCAGTCCGGTTGAATTGATTGAAAAATTCTATGAAAGAATAGATGTGACCGATGAAACAATTGGTGCTTATATTTCCCTTGAAAAGGAAAAGGCACTGGAACAGGCTGCAAAGGCTTCATCAATGATAGACGATGGATCCTCACTGCTTGCAGGCATTCCAATGGCTGTCAAGGATAATATGTGTACTGAAGGGACAAAAACCACTTGCGGTTCAAGGATATTGGGAAACTTCATACCTCCGTATACGTCAACGGCTGTCAGCAGACTTGGTGAGGCAGGAGCGGTCATGCTGGGCAAACTGAACATGGATGAGTTTGCAATGGGAGGTTCAACGGAAAATTCATATTACAGGAAGACAAGGAATCCATGGAACACAAAAATGGTTCCGGGAGGTTCTTCCGGTGGGTCGGCAGCTGCTGTTGCGTCGGGGCAGGCAATTTTTACACTTGGATCGGATACCGGTGGTTCAATCAGACAGCCGGCTGCATTCTGTGGTGTTGTGGGACTGAAGCCTACCTATGGCACAGTTTCAAGATATGGCCTTGTTGCATTTGCATCAAGCCTTGACCAGATAGGCCCTGTTACTAAGACGGTTGAGGACAGCGCCATTGTGCTCAATGCAATAGCCGGGATGGATAAAAGGGATTCAACAAGCATTGATACCGGGATAAATGACTATACACAAGGGATAAATGAAAGTCCCGTTGGCATGAAAGCCTGTATACCGGTTCAATATCTTTCCGAAGGGGTTGCACCTGAGGTCAGAAGCAAGGTGCAAAAAGCAATTGAATATTATGAAAGCATAGGGGTAAGATGTGAGGAAACATCACTTGAGCTTGCTGATTATGCCATAGCCGCTTATTACATCATTTCATCTGCTGAAGCAAGTTCCAATCTGGCAAGATATGACGGCATAAAATATGGATACAGAAGCAATGACTTCAACAGCCTTTTGGACCTTTATAAAAATTCACGGAGCGAAGGATTCGGTGATGAAGTAAAGAGAAGGATAATGCTTGGAACATATGCTCTCAGCTCCGGATATTATGATGCATATTATAAGAAGGCACTGAAGGTCAGAACCCTTATCAAGCAGGAATTTGACAAGCTGTTTGATGAATATGATTTTATAATAGGACCCACCGCTCCGACAACGGCATACCCAATCGGGGAAAAGGAAGGAAATCCCCTTGAGATGTATCTTGGTGATGTATTCACAGTTTCAGTGAACATTGCAGGATTGCCGGCAATATCGGTTCCTAGTGGACTTGACTCAGCAGGTCTTCCCGTTGGAATGCAGCTCATAGGACGTGCCCATGGCGAAAGGACAATCCTACGGGCAGCGCATGCATATGAAATGGGAAATCCTTTCCCCATTGCAGAGGAGGTATCCCATGGATTATGAAATAGTAATCGGTCTTGAGATACATGTGGAGCTCTCTACAAAATCAAAGATATTCTGCGGTTGTACAACTGAGTTCGGAGGGGATATCAATACCCATTGCTGTCCTGTCTGTACATCTATGCCCGGCACCCTTCCTGTAATGAACAAGAATGTAGTTGAGTATGCAGCAAAGGCAGGTCTTGCGATGAACTGCAGTGTTGCTAATTTTTCAAAGATGGACAGGAAGAATTACTTCTATCCTGACCTTCCGAAGGCATATCAGATATCCCAGTTTGACCTCCCCATTTGCAAAGGAGGTCATGTGGATATAGAGACTGACGGCGGAACCAAGCGCATCGGAATCACAAGGATTCATATGGAGGAAGATGCGGGTAAACTGCTCCATGACCAATGGGGCAAAGGAACATTGGTGGACTACAACAGATGCGGTGTTCCCTTGATTGAAATAGTCAGTGAACCTGATATGAGGTCTGCCAGGGAAGCCCGTGATTTTGCTGAGAAGGTCAGGTCAATACTTCAGTATGTAGGAGTTTCCGACTGCAAGATGCAGGAGGGTTCCCTTCGTGCGGATGTCAATCTGTCCGTAAGACCAATGGGAAGCAACGTACTTGGTACAAGGACCGAAATGAAGAACCTGAACTCCTTCAGGTCGATTTACCGGGCTGCTGAGTCTGAAGCTGAAAGGCAGATAAAACTCATTGAGTCAGGTGAGGCCGTTGTACAGGAAACACGGCGCTGGGATGATGATGCAGGTAAAAGCTACTCCATGAGAAGCAAGGAAGAGGCCCATGACTACAGGTATTTCCCGGAACCGGACCTGGTTCCCATAGAAATATCTGACAGCCTGATTGATGAATACAGGAAATCCCTTCCGGAAATGCCATGGGAAAGGTTTGAAAGATATACAGGTGAACTTGGAATACCTGAATATGATGCATCACTGATCACTGCTTCCGTAAAGACCGCGGATTTCTTTGACAAGGCTGTTTCTTCAGGTGCGGACCCCAAGGCGGCTTCCAACTGGATAATGGGTGACCTCATGAAACTGATGAAGGAGATTGACACTGAAGACATACCTTTTGACGGCGAAGAACTTGCGAAACTCCTTAAGCTGATTGACAGCAAGAAGATAAACAACAACATAGGCAAGACTGTTTTCGCTGAAATGTTCAGGACAGGAAAAGCGGCCGGAACAATTGTAAGTGAAAAGGGACTTGAGGTGGTAAGTGACGAAGGATTGCTTGATAAAGTCGTTGAAAAAGTGATTGAAGAAAATCCAAAGTCAGTGGCTGATTATCTGGCAGGAAAAGACAAGGCAGTGGGATTCCTTATGGGACAGGTAATGAAGGAGACAAAAGGAAAGGCAAATCCACAGATTATAAACGGACTGATAAAGGATAAACTTGACGCAATGAAAGGTATGTAATCAAAATGTAACATATATTTTCTTGTGTATGAAATAGGGTTTATGTATAATGATTAAGCGCTTTGCGGAAATGGAGATGGCGGACATGGGTTTTCTGGAGAAAATGATTGAAAAGGCGAAGGCCGACAAGAAGACGATAGTGCTTCCTGAAACAACGGATATAAGGATAATCAAGGCAGCGGCGGATATAAATGAAAAAGATATTGCCGATATAATATTGATAGGTGACAGCACACAAATCACGGCAGATGCAAGAACGAATAATCTGGACATTTCAAAATCACAAATCATAGAAATAGATAAATTCGGTAAGTTCGATGAATTCGTTGATATGCTTGTTGAACTCAGGAAACACAAGGGCATGACAAGGGAGAAGGCAGTTGAACTCATGAAGGATCCCCTTGTTTTTGGAATAATGCTTGTGAAGATGAAGATGGCTGACGGCATGGTTGCAGGAGCAATAAACTCAACGGCAAATACACTCAGGCCGGCACTTCAGATCCTGAAGACGGCACCGGGAACGAAACTGGTATCCTCATTCTTCATCATGTGCGTACCTGATTGTGCTTATGGTGACAATGGAACCTTTGCTTTCGGTGACTGTGGATTGATTGAGAATCCCGACACGGAACAGCTTGCTGAAATATCAATATCAACAGCGGCATCATTCAAAAGTCTTGTAGGAACGGAGCCGGTTGTAGGTATGCTGTCTTACTCCACGTACGGAAGTGCACAGAGTGAACTTACTGACAAAGTGGTCAATGCCACAAGAATGGCAAAGGAAAAGGCTCCGGAACTTGCAATAGACGGAGAATTCCAGCTTGATGCAGCAATAGTCGAGTCCGTGGGAAAAAGCAAGGCACCCGGCAGCAAATATGCAGGCAAGGCAAATGTTCTTATATTCCCCGACTTAAACGCAGGGAACATTGGATACAAGCTTACACAGCGTCTTGCAAAGGCTGAGGCATACGGTCCGTTGCTCCAGGGGATAGCAAGTCCCGTAAATGATCTTTCGAGAGGCTGCAGTGCAGAAGACATAACAGGTGTTGTCGCAATAACCGCTGTACAGGCGCAGAACATGGGGAAATAGCAATGAAGGTTTTGGTTATCAATGCGGGCAGTTCATCGCTTAAATATCAGCTTATTGATATTTCACACCAGGAGCTGCTTGCCAAGGGTATGTGTGAACGCATAGGTTTCGAAGACAGCATTCATACTTATTCAAAGGCCGATGGATTCAGGGAGGAGTCTGTTCTTTCTCTGCACAACCAGGTCGAGGCCATTGATGCCATGCTTAAGATGCTCACTGACCCGGATAAAGGGGTCATTGTTTCCATGGATGAAATTGAAGCAATAGGTCACAGGATTGTACACGGCGGAGAAGCTTTCAATAAATCCACAATGATAGACAATAATGTACTCGAAGTACTCAGGCAATGCATTGATCTTGCGCCGATACATAACCCTGCAAATATAATGGGAATTGAAGCCTGCAGGCAGGAAATGCCCAATATCCCTATGGTTGGAGTATTTGACACTGCATTCCATCAGACCATGCCACCGAAGGCATTCATTTATGCCCTTCCATATGACCTTTATAAGAAATATGGAATCAGAAAGTATGGATTCCACGGAACAAGCCATAAATATGTAATGAAACGCGCGGCTGCAATGCTCGGTAAACCTGTTGAGGAACTGAAGCTTGTATCCTGTCATCTTGGTAATGGTGCAAGTATATGTGCAATTGAATATGGAAAATCAATAGACACAAGCATGGGCTTCACACCTCTTTCAGGACTTGCCATGGGAACCCGGAGCGGAACCATTGATCCGGCACTGATAGCATTTATCATGGAGAAGGAATCAATGACAATTGAGGAAACCAATACTTTCCTCAACAGGAAGTCCGGAGTTCTTGGCATATCAGGTATAAGCAGTGACTTCAGGGATCTGCTTAAAGCATCATCCAATGGAAACATGAGGGCCAAGCTTGCCATAGAGGTCTTTGCATACAGGGTCAAGAAATATGTTGCAGAATACATCGGAATCATGAATGGTGCAGACGCCATAATATTCACAGCGGGAATCGGTGAGAACAATAATCTTGTCAGGAAGCTTGTTACTGACAACATGGATTATGCAGGCATCAAATGTGATCCGGTAAAGAATATTTCCGATACGGGCAGGGAAATGGATATAAGTACTGATGATTCACCTGTGAGGATTTTGGTAATACCTACGAATGAAGAAATGGAAATTGCCCTGGAAGTTAAAAAGGTGTTGTCTGAAATCGAGGCAAGTAAGATGCAGCAACCCGTGGGCTGATGTCAGGGAACAGGCTGTATTCGGGTTGAGGGAGGCTTATGGAGCTCTCTTTTATTTTCTTGACATAGATAATGGGCAACCGTATAATATCATTTGACGGTTTTGGAAAGGGGACGGCGCCATGCGTATCGATATCACGGAAATTGCCGGAATAAACGGTGCGTATATAGGTGTTGAAGAGGATGTTCCTTCCCGGGAAATCATTGCTGTCAAGAGCGACGTGCAGCTTGGTGAAAGCATACATGTTGATTTGAAAATAGAATATTTTGAAGGGATGATCATCGTCACGGGAGTTGTATCCGGTGAATATCATGCTGTTTGTGGGAGATGCCTTGCAGATATTGATGAAAAGTTCAATATTGATTTCCGCGAAAACTTCATGCATGCTTCGGAGATGACTGACGAAAGTGATGATTATTACAAATACGAGGGTGGGCATATTGAACTTGCCGCTCCGTTGATAGACAACATTCTTCTTGATTTGCCAAGTGTCATGTTGTGCAGCGGGGATTGCAAGGGATTATGCAGCAGCTGTGGCAGGAATCTCAACGATGGAGAGTGTTCCTGCGACCACAGTGACCATGGTATAAATCTTCAAATGGAGAAGTTGAAGGATTTTTTCGATTAATAAGGCGGGAGGTGTTATAAATGGCAGTACCAAAAAGAAAAACATCAAAGACCAGAAGAAATACAAGAAGAGCACATTATAAGCTTGAGGCTCCGAATCTGGTAAGATGTCCGCAGTGCAATACGCTGAAGGAACAGCACAAGGTATGCAAGGAATGCGGTTATTATAAAGGTAAAGAAGTTGTAGAAAAAACTGCTGAATAGCTGATAAACAAGACAGCGCAAGGCTGTCTTTTTATTTCTTGAAAAAAGCAGTGTCTTTTGCAGTGGGATTGTTTGAAGCAGGATGTGTTTTTAATTGAGGGACGAGAGACGAATACAGGATGTTGAATACAAGAGCATAGCCTGGGAAGCCGGACTGGAACCAGGTGATTATGTGCTGTCCATGAATGGAAAGGCCATAAGGGATATCTTTGATTATCAGTTCATGATGGATTCATCAAAGATAAGGCTCAGGGTGAAAAAGCAGGACGGACGCTTCGAACGCATAAAGATCATCAAGGACAAGTATGAGGACATCGGACTTGTCTTCCCTGATGAACTTATGGGCAATGAAAAAAGCTGTACCAACAAATGCATATTTTGTTTCATTGACCAGCTCCCCCCCGGTATGAGGGATTCGGTATATTACAAGGATGACGATGCGCGGCTTTCAATGCTTCATGGAAACTATGTAACCCTTACAAACACATCGGTTCCTGAATTGAAACGACTGGCAAAGAGAGGCATTTCGCCCATAAACATTTCCGTTCATACAGTGGATCCGCAGCTCAGGATAAAGATGATGACAAACCGTTTTGCCGGTGACATCATGGAGAAGATTGCACTGCTGGCCAAAAAGAATATTACGATGAACTGTCAGGTGGTCCTTGTACAGGGATACAATGACGGTGAACAGCTGGAAAAGACCATCCGGACACTTCATGAATACTATCCGGCGGTCAACAGCCTGTCAATTGTACCGGTAGGGCTGACAAAACACAGGAAAAATCTGTGTGAACTGATCCCATACGACCGTGAAGCATCAACTGAAGTCATTGATATTGTTGACGGTTTTCACAAAACATTCAGGGAGAAGACCGGAAATGGATTTGTATATGCCGCCGATGAGTTCTATATCATGGCAAAGAGAGCCCTTCCCGGACCGGACTATTATGACGGATATCCACAGATTGAAAATGGTGTAGGTCTTGTTGCCTCATTTCTTGATGAAATCGATCAGGCACTTCAGGATGAATATGGAAATCACAAGAGCAGGACAGTCAGTATAGTGACAGGTACCGCTGCTTTTTGGATAATGAAGGATGTTGCAGCCAGGATAGAAAAGAGGTTCAAGGGAATCAAGGTAAATGTCTTTTCAGTTGAAAACAAGTTCTTCGGAGAAACTGTGACAGTTGCCGGTCTTCTTACGGGCAATGATATAATCAATTCCCTCATCGGCAAAGACTTAGGTGAGGAATTATTGTTCCCTTCAGTCATGCTAAAGGCCGATGAAGATATTTTCCTTGACAATGTTACACCTCAATATATGGCAGGTGTGCTTGGAACCAAGGTTACACCAGTATATGTTTCGGGAACAGCCCTGATTGACACGATAGTAGTGGAGGCCGGGGATGAGTAATCCGATAGTTGCCATAGTTGGTCGCCCAAATGTGGGTAAATCTGCGTTCTTCAATTATATCATTGGCAGAAGGATTTCCATTGTTGAGGACACACCCGGCGTAACCAGGGACAGGATATATGCAAAGACGGAATGGCGGGGAAGGGAATTCACGGTAATTGACACCGGTGGAATTGAGCCTTTTTCCGATGATTTGATTTTAAAGCAGATGCGGGCACAGGCAGAAATAGCCATTGAGACCGCTGATGTCATAATATTGATCACCGACATAAAGGATGGAGTTACAGCAGCTGACATTGAAGTTTCACAAATGCTGTACAAATCCGGGAAGCCTGCGGTTGTAGCCGTCAACAAGGTTGA
>DAINQB010000045.1:11012-15340 GCA_036743175.1 Bacillota bacterium
CGCAGGAAAAGCAAAATCTATGACAATGTGGAAAAATACAGCATCCTTCGTTCATGGACTGCGGTGGAGAGGGCTGATGTGTGCCTTGTTCTCATAGATGCTGAAGACGGAGTCACGGAACAGGATACAAAGATTGCCGGTTATGCCCATGAAGAGGGCAAGGGTATAATCATCGCCATAAACAAATGGGACCTCATAGAAAAGGAAAACAGTACATACAAGAAGTTCACTGACGAGGCCAGGGAGAAGCTTGCCTTTATTAAATATGCACCGGTAACCACCATTTCCGCCAGGACAGGGCAAAGGGTAACCGGGCTTTATAATATGATAGATGAAGTTTACAGCAACTGTAACCTCAGGGTATCCACGGGGGTCCTCAACGATATATTGAATGATGCCATGGCAATGGTCCAGCCGCCGTCCGACAAAGGAAAGAGACTGAAGATATTCTATATGACACAGACTTCCGTGAAACCTCCCACCTTCGTATTGTTTGTCAACAGCAAGGACCTGCTTCATTTTTCATATCTCAGATACATTGAAAACCAACTCAGGGAAGCCTTTGGTTTCACCGGGACGCCGATAAGGTTCATTGTAAGGGAAAAGAACAAAGGAGATAACTGATGCAAATATTTCTTCTCATATTGTGTGCTGTAATTGGATATGCACTGGGTTCAGTGAATTCATCCGTAATTGTTGGAAGGCTCCATGGAGTCGACATACGCACAAAGGGCAGTAAAAATGCAGGTCTTACCAATACCCTCCGTGTACTTGGTAAAAAAGCGGCCCTGATGGTTCTTGCCGGGGATATCCTGAAAGGTGTCATTGCAGTGCTTCTGGGAATTCTCATGAGTGGATGGACCACGGCTGGAGTTGGCGGGTATTATCCTGTTGTGGCAGGAACTTTTGCTGTTATCGGTCACAATTGGCCCGTATATTTCAATTTCAAGGGCGGAAAGGGAATCCTGACGACGGCAACCGTAATATTCATGCTTGACTGGAAGATAGGCATCACTGTTCTTGTTCTTTTCATAATTGTGGTAATTGTGACGAAATATGTCTCACTCGGTTCAATACTGGGGTCATTTGCCGTTCCATTGGTTGCATTGATATTCGGCCACGACCTGGTCTTCATTTTATTCATGGTATTGCTGGCATTGCTTGCCATATTCCGACACAGGGAGAATATAAAAAGGTTGCTGAGTGGAAACGAGAACAAACTGAACCTGGGTGGAAAGAAGGGTGAAAAACCGGAGAATGAGCAGGTTTGATTTCATCGAGAATCTTACATATGAGAATCCTGAGCACATGTCTGCCCAGGCACTTGCATATGTGGGAGATGCAGTCTATGAACTGTATATAAGAGGTAAACTTGTTTCCATGGGCATAAGGAATGCCGGGAAGCTGCACTCTGCGAAGGTAAGGTTTGCAAAGGCCTCTGGACAGCGTGATGCATTTGAAAGAATACAGGAGGGACTGAGCGAAGCCGAGGCCAGGGTTGCTGCACGGGGAAGAAACATGAAGTCCTCTTCAGTTCCCAGGAATGCGGATCTCGCTGACTATTCATATGCAACTGCCTTCGAGGCATTGATCGGATACCTGTATTTGAAAAACGACAAGGAGCGGTTGATGGAAATACTGGAAACAGCCATCACGGATATATCATGAATGAAGAAACAAATATCATAGCAGGAAGAAACCCTGTTTTTGAGGCCATAAAGGCAAGGACTGAAATCAGTTCAATACTGGTTGCCAGGGGATCCACGGAAGGAACCATCAAGGCAATAATTTCAACTGCAAGGAAGAGAAAGATACCTGTAAAGGAAGTTTCACCTGCAAAACTGGATGGTCTTGTTCCGCAGGGCAACCATCAGGGTGTCATTGCGTTGATATCCCCGGTTGAGTATCACTCCCTGAATGACATTTTCAGAAAAGCTGAGGAGATGAATGAGGATCCGTTCATAGTAATACTTGACGGTATTGAAGATGTACATAACCTTGGAGCAATCGCAAGGACAGCTGAAGCCTGCGGGGTCCATGGAATCATAATTCCTACACACAGGGCCGCCCCGATTACAACTGCTTCCGTCAAGGCAAGTGCAGGAGCCCTGATGCATATCCCTGTATGCAGGGTAACCAACATAGCAACAACAATCGATGAACTGAAGAAACGGAACCTTTGGATTGCCGGAGCTGACATGAAGGGATCCAAACCATATTACGAATCAGACCTCCGGGGACCTTTTGCACTGGTAATAGGAGGCGAGGGTCAGGGAATCAGAAGACTGGTCCTGGAAAAATGCGATTTCACCGTAAACATACCGATGAAGGGCAGGATGTCATCACTCAACGCATCCAATGCCGCAGCAGTAATATTGTTCGAAGTACTTCGCCAGAGAGAAAATGCCAACTGATGCATTTATGCATGATTGGTTCATGAATTGCTGAATACAAGTCATCCGGGCATCTGCCCGGTTTTCTTATATTGAATAAGGCACAGGGAATTGATAGAATTGTGAAGCGGAGGAAAAAGATATGTTCAATTATGACAAAGCCAGGGAGGAAGCTGGATTTGACTGGTATATAGGTTCATCTGTCTATGCTTTTCTGGAACTTGCCGGAATAAGCCTTCACGAATTCAATACAAGTCCAAGTGCAGGTATCGAAGCCTATAAACCTAAGTACGCTGATGCCTGCAGGGAAATGTTCGGCGATTATCTCAATCCCGTAGGAATAGCCACTCCTGCAGTCTCCTACGGACACATTGATTTCCTTGGTGTTGAACTTGTTTTCCCACAGGGAGAAGGAGAAGTCAATTACGTCCATCAGAAGAAATCCCTCGGGGAGTGGATTGAAATCCTGAAGGAAAGGATGACCTTTGATGAGATGACTGAAAAGGGAAGGTTTTATCTGGACTACAGGGAAAAACTGAGGGAAGCATACCCAGGAAAACATGTCAACTGGAGCATGGGATATGAAGGGCCAATGACCACAGCCTATGAGCTGCGTGACATGAACTTCTTCTATGATATCTATGATGATCCGGAACTGACCCACGAGTTCCTGAAATTGCTTTCCCTTAATATAGTCGAATATATCAAGTTCCACAGAAGAATCAACGGGCAACCCGAATTCAATTATGAAGAAGGTGCAATGTGCGACGATATTGCATCCCTTATACCGCCTGATAAATTTGAGGAGTTCGTACTTCCTTATTGGGAGATATATTACAGAGGGACTTCTTCGGGCAGAAGATTCATACACACTGAAGACCATACATACAAGACAATGAAATACCTGGAATCAGCGGGGATAACATATTTTGATCCCTCGATATCACATAAACTGAACCCACAGCTCATAAGGGACAACTGCAGGGTTCCATTCGGATGGAGGATGGGGGCGTTCCATTTCAGGGACCTGACACCTGATGATGTAAAGGACTGGGTATATAAGGCAGTGGAAGACGGAGCTTCAAAGGTATTCACCCATGTTACAAGAATGATGCTGGATGAAGACCATATAAAGAAAGTCAAGGCTTTCCACGAGGCGGCTGTCAATGCAAAGCAAATGTTTGACAGTGGTGCCACAAGGGAGGAAATAGGAAAACTGGTTTCAAAGAATGGAAGGGAAAGATTCTGGGCAAGATGGCCGGGATAATGGTATTTGATGAAAGATAACTATTACTCAAGGATTCTCAACTGGGTT
Organism: Bacillota bacterium; assembly: GCA_036743175.1. Classification (GTDB taxonomy): domain Bacteria; phylum Bacillota; class Clostridia; order DUPQ01; family DUPQ01; genus JAFGQE01. The sequence goes on from DAINQB010000045.1 coordinate 14,721, forward strand.
CTGCCCATATTTGTGGTATTTACAATACTCACCGGAGGAGTCATTGAGGGCATTGTGATTCTGCTGGCATATCTGGGCTACAGATTCTACAGTGAAAGGGACAAGTTCTTTTCATTCTTCGGCAAGAACAACTATCTTAAAGGCAACCTGGAAAAGTCAGTGAAATATTATGAAAAGGCATATAAGACCAGGAAAGCAGAGGCCAAGGTAGTTGCCTCATATGTATATGCTCTCATTCTTTCACGTGATTTTCATAAGGCGGATGAGATACTTGCTGAACTAAAGGGAAGGAAGGATTCTGATTCCGTTCATACACAGATCAAGTTGTGTGAAGCGGTTCTTCTATGGAAGAGGGATGGAAAACTGACAAATGCCATATCTTCCATTGAGTTCTTTGATGATTCATTGAGAACATCATCATATTACGGATTGCTTGGCAAGATGCTGCTGGAATCCGGGAATATGAAAAGAGCAAGGGACTTCAGCGAAGATGCATACAGATATAACTCAAAGAGTGCAGATATATTGGAAAACCTGGTCAGGCTGTATTGCATTGAAGAGGAATACGAAAGGGCGGCGAAGGCTGCGGATGTCCTTCTTGCAAAGAAACCCAGATCCCT
>DAINQB010000045.1:15440-21363 GCA_036743175.1 Bacillota bacterium
GCAATGCAAAGCAGTTGTTCAGAAACCTTTATTATGACAAGAAAGCCACATCCGACAGCTTCTACCATATGGCATTGTTAAAGATAAAGGACGGAAAGAAGGATGAGGCTGTTGATTTTTTGAATGCAGCTTTGAAAATTGAGGAAATAGCCACAAATATAGTAAAGCGTTCAGAGATAGAGGATAAACTCAGTGATTTGCGAGGTTCAATGATATGAAGTTCAGGAAATTTCTGAAGATTCTTGGAAGTTACATAGGAATTGCTTTCGGTGCCGGAGTTGCAGCCGTAGGAATCAATATTTTCCTTTTTCCATACAAAATTGCCCCCGGAGGCATAACAGGACTGGCGACTGTTCTATATTATGTATTCAACAGCTATCTGCCCCTTGGTGTATTGATACTGATCCTGAACCTGCCGCTTTTCATATGGGGTATCATCAAACTCGGCTGGAAGTTCATGATCCGTACCCTGTATGCCACCGTTTTGATGTCTGTTCTGATTGATATCACTGCACCTTTCCTTACAAATGCAGGAACAAGATATCTGATGCCCGGCGAGACGGACAGGATTCTTTTTGCATTTTTCGGGGGACTGATACTTGGCATAGGTCTTGGAATTATTTTCAGGCTCCATGCAACCACCGGAGGAACAGACCTTATGGCTGAGCTCGTAAGACGCAGCGGCATAAACCTTACAATGGGACAGGCAATGATGGTCTTTGATGCAATGATAGTAATACTCGCAGGAGTATATTTTCAGAGCTTCATGCTGGCTCTTTATGCGATAATTGCAGTCATGGTAACCTCAAAGGTGGTTGACTCAATACTTGAAGGCTTCAGTTTTTCAAAAGGGCTCTTCATAATATCCAAGAAACCCGAGGAAGTATCCGCCAGGATACTGCATGACATGGGGCGCGGGCTTACGGGTTTCCAGGGAACGGGTAAATATACAGGGGATGCAAAGGAGATACTTTTCTGTGTTGCAAGAGCCAAGTATATATCTGACATAAAGATCATTGTGAAGGATGTTGACCCGGGTGCGTTCATAGTGGTTACAAACGTCCATGAAGTGCTGGGAGAGGGCTTTCGGAACTTTGACAACCAAATTAGCTGAATGTATACTGGGTAGGAATAAAATAGGAGAAAAAATATGGATAAAAAGACACTTTTGGAACTTAAGAAGAAAGCAGTCAGAACAAGAAAACATATCCTGGACGAAGTGTATGCAGCACAAAGCGGACATCCCGGCGGCTCGCTTTCGGCCACGGAAATTTTTACATACTTGTTTCAGCATGAAATGAGAATAGACCCGGCAAATCCCAAGTGGGAAGACAGGGACAGATTCGTATTGTCCAAGGGTCATTGCGCACCCGGTCTGTATGCTGCCCTTGCCATAAGAGGATTTTTCCCTGAGGAGGATCTGAAGGGATTCAGGAGCATTGACAGTTATCTGCAGGGTCATCCAAGCATGAAGGATGTACCCGGTGTAGATATGTCGACGGGATCCCTGGGACAGGGAATCTCCACAGCCGTTGGAATGGCTCTTGCCGGCAAACTCGACAAAAAGGATTACAGGGTTTTTGCGCTTCTCGGTGATGGTGAGATACAGGAAGGTCAGGTATGGGAGGCATTCATGTCTGCTGCACATTACAAACTTGACAATCTTACTGCATTCCTCGACCATAACGGACTGCAGATTGACGGAAACATATCGGATGTAATGTGTCCCGAGGACGTTGTTGAGAAATTCAAGGCGTTCTGCTGGAACGTTATCGACATAGACGGTCATGACTGGGAAGCCATAGAAGCTGCAGTGGAAGAGGCAAAAGCAACCAAAGGCAGACCGACCGTGATTGTTTTGAAGACCATCAAGGGAAAAGGGGTCTCCTATATGGAAGGTGTTGCCGGCTGGCATGGCATGGCACCAGATGAAGAATTATATAAAAAGGCGATTGCGGAACTCGATGAAGCAATGGCTTCACTGGAGGTGTAGAAATGGCTGAAAAGATTGCAACAAGACAGGCCTATGGCGATGCTCTTGCAGAATTCGGAGTAGATGAGAAAATTGTTGTCTTTGATGCTGACTTGTCAAAATCAACAAAGACGGCAAATTTCCAGAAGAAATTTCCTGAGAGATTCTTCAACATGGGAATTGCCGAAGCCAATATGATGTGTGCCGCGGCCGGAATGTCAACCTGCGGGAAGACAGTTTTTGCAAGTACATTTGCAATATTTGCTGCCGGAAGGGCATGCGAACAGGTCAGGAACTCCATTTGTTATCCTAATCTGAATGTGAAGATAGGGGCTACACATGCCGGAGTTTCAATTGGGGAGGATGGAGCCAGCCATCAGATGCTGGAAGACATCGCAAACATGAGGGCAATGCCAAACATGACCATCATAAGCCCTGCAGATGCAGTTGAGACAAGGCTTGCAGTAAAGGCTTCCATAGAGCACAAAGGCCCGGTTTACCTCAGGCTTGGAAGATTGAATGTTCCTGTAATATTTGATGAAACCTACGAATTCGTCATTGGAAAAGGCGTTGAAATAAAAAACGGAACCGACCTTACAATCATAGCCACAGGTCTTCTAGTCCATGAAGCAATTGCTGCCCATGGAATACTCGCAGAAAAAGGAATAAAAGCCCGCATAGTCAATATGCCCACAATCAAGCCCATTGATGAAGACATCATTGTAAAGGCAGCAAAGGAAACCGGAGTGATTGTAACTGCGGAAGAGCATAACATCATGGGAGGACTGGGCAGTGCGGTCTGTGAAGTTGTCGCTGAAAAATATCCGGTCCCGGTTCTTAGAATAGGAACAAAGGATAAGTTCGGAAAGAGCGGAAAACCGGAATTGCTTTTAAAGGAATACGGCCTGACGGCAGAGGACATTGTAAGAAAAGCAGAAGAAGCAATCAAATTGAAGTAATACAGGGGGGAATGCAGTGCATTCCCTTTTCTGACAGGGGAGACAATGAAAAGTTTATTATTTGACAGCCATGCACACCTTGATGACAGACGATTTGATGAAGACCGGGAAGAGGTTATCGAAAGGGCTGTAGAAGCCGGTATTGCCGGGATAATCAATGTTGGAGCGGACCTTGAATCAAGCCGCACCACCGTTGAACTTTCAGGTAAGTACGATTTTATATATGCCTCGGTCGGTGTTCATCCCCATGAAGCCAGTGGATACAATGCATCAATTGAGGGTCAGATAAGCAAGCTTGCCCGGGCAGACAAGGTTGTGGCAATCGGAGAGATAGGTCTTGATTACCATTACGATAATTCACCCATGGACTTGCAAAAGACAGCCTTCGAAAAACAGCTGAGACTCGCATCCTCAATGGATCTGCCGGTGATAATACATAATCGTGAAGCCCACAGGGACTGCCTTGATATACTTCGTGTCGAAAAAAATGAACGGCAAAGAGGAGTCTTCCACTGTTATTCCGGAAGTGCTGAGATGGTAAGGGAAGTGGTTGAACTTGGTTTCTATGTATCCTTTGCCGGTGTGGTAACATTCAAAAACGCCAGAAAGGCAGTTGAGGCTCTTAAGGTTGTTCCGATTGACAGGCTTCTCTTTGAAACAGACTGCCCGTATCTGTCTCCGGAACCTTACAGGGGAAAAAGAAATGAACCTGCATACACATCATTTACGGCACAACGGATTGCAGAAGTACTGGAAATGGAATATGACAGGCTATGCAGTACTGTATGGGAGAACACCCACAGATTGTTCGACCGTTTGCCAAAAAACACGCATATGATAAAATAGTGACTGTCAGACTTATTGCCATTGGACCTTACGGAGGTTTTTTATGAAAAAGGCAGCTGTTATAACTGTAAGTGCAATTCTCTTTGTTGTGCTTCTTGCAGTGAATTATTTGCTTTGGGATAACTCAACAAAACAGGAAAACATCAAGGAACTGGAAAGCAAGGAGGAAACCAAGCAGGCGTCCCTTGAACAGGTCCTCAATGACTATTGGGATGAAAAGAATCTGAACACCGAACTGCAGCAGCAGATTGCGGACCTCCAGAAGACAATTGCAGAAAAAGACAGTGAAATCAATAAACTGACATTGGAAAAACTTGACATATACACTTTGGTCGGGGATAAAAACAATATAATAAGCCAGTTGAAAAGAAATTCGGATCCAAGCATCTACAGGGCAATTGTAGAGGAATGGGTTGACAATATTGTAAATAAAGAGTATTTCATGGCATACAGCAGCCATAACGAGAAGGATATTTTCAACAATCGTGCGGATATCCTGTTCACACGTTACGGGGAAAAGTTCTCCAACATTGAGTTCATGGAGGTTACGGAATTCAAGGTAAGGCTGATCAATGGAAATGACCCGGAGGATCAGGAGGCAAAGAACAGGATAGTATTTGATGCCCTTTTGAATGTTGAACTTATAAAGGACATGGACGGTTATCCTGTCTCGGATCCAATTTTCAGAAACGGAATAAACCATTTCATAATAACCATGGCATTCGATGAAGCAAGGGCACAGTGGATTATCTGGACAATTGAATAAGAACATTGAAATCAAGGCAAATTTAGAGATTGCACAAGTCATGTATGAAGATTACCTCATTGAACATCCGGGTATAAGAAAAAACATGATGTTTGGGTCGTTTGACAAGCACAGGGTATTTAAGTATAATCTTTATGCTTTTTGAAAGGCAGGTAAAAAATGACTGTGCACCATGATAAAGTGCAGAAATATGACTTCATAAAATACACTGTATCAGGGATTTTCCTGATTCTTTTCTGTGCGTTTATTTCCCTATATTTCTTTGAAAACAACATGAAGGATGTAAAGCTTACAATAAATGGAACTGTATATGCCGCAAGGACCATACAGGATACAGTCGGTGATTTCATCGCTGACAACAACATACCCTTCAATGAAAAATACGACTACATAACCACATCGCTGGATGCTCCCCTGGATATGGACAACACAAACAGCTTTGTCATCAGGAATGCCGTACCCGTTACACTCATTTATGATGGTAACGAGGAAAACATCATGACCTATATGTCAACAATAGGTGAATTACTTGATGAAAAGAATATTGTACTGTATGAGAATGACCGGATTGACATGTATACTCCCGAAACAAGGGTTGTATCCGACATGGTCATAAAAGTGGTAAGGGTTACCAAGGATGTCGAGGTAATAAGGTCTCCTATTCCGTTCAAGGTCAAGGTGGTCGAGAATCCCACCATAGGACAGAACGAAGTCAACCTGATTACAGCCGGAGAATATGGAGAACACGGTCTGGTTTCGGAAATCATATATGAAAACGGTGTTGAGGTTTCAAGACATACAATTCTGAATGAAGTAATCAAACCTGTAGTAAACGAAGTCATTGAAAGAGGTACCATACCGGTAAAGAGCATTCCCGGAACCGGTGAAACTTTCCTTTACAGCAAGATGATGATAATGGAAGCTACTGCCTATACACTTGATCCTGCAGAATGCGGCGGCAAGGAACCCGGTGACCCATTGTACGGTATAACCCGTTCAGGGCTGCCCGCAGAAAGAGGTCTGATTGCTGTGGATCCAAGTGTAATCCCATTGTTTACAAAAGTGTATATAGAGACTGCGGAAGGACATTTCGTGGATTATGGAATGGCAATCGCAGCCGATACCGGCAGTGCCATAATCGGAAACAGGATTGACCTGTTCATGGAAGAAAAATCCGAGGCCCTTCTGTGGGGCAGAAGAGACGTCAGGGTTTACTTTGTCTATGAAAACTGACGAAGGCAGTCTGTTTGACCGTTTAAAAAAATACGATATAAGACCCATCAAAAGTCTTGGACAGAATTTTCTCATGGATAAGAATGTCATTGCCAGGATAATTGAGTCTGCTGATATAGGTCAGGATGACCTTGTTATCGAGATAGG
>DAINQB010000046.1:0-21284 GCA_036743175.1 Bacillota bacterium
CAATATAATGGGACATCCTTGGATGTCCCATTATGTTGCATATAGAGGTATATGGACTCAATTGAACACACAAAAAAGAGCCCCCTTAAGAGATATACTAATATTATATAAGCTTGAAATATGCTGTGTATTTAAACTGCAAAAATTGCCTGCCGGGGCTCCCGGCTTCGATTCCCATTAGCTCCACCAAACTAACAAGGACTACCGGGAGTAGTCCTTGTTATTATAAAAAACGACAGCAAAGCCATGGGTTTCGGGAGCAGTAATGTACCGAAGTCACTGGTAATGGTAGTAAAAAGCAGAAGAGCCATATGGAAAAGAAGTCAGGTCAAAACACTCCACCAAAAACAGTCAAAAGACTCCATAAAAGATGGGGTCAAGATTGTTCCGATTGGATGTTTGAAAGATTAAAAAGTATAGTTTGCTCAAAGAATATTTGACAAAAACCAATTAAACTCAGCCAGAAAAGCTACTGCAAATGAAAGAAATCAATATTAAAGATAAGAAAGAAAATTTTGAAATGAAAGGTGAGTATGACTTTTCCGATGGTATCAGGGGAAGATTCTACACTCCCAGGAAAAAATCAACCACAATCAGACTGGATGATGACATTATTTTATATTTCAAGAAATAAGCAAGCGAGGAAAAAGTGGGATACCAGACATTGATGAATGCTGCTTTGAGAAAATTCATTGTTAATGACAAATAGAAACGATGTTCATTGAGACATGATGGTCTTATGTGTTATAGAATGTATCTATGATAAAGAAGATTCTTATTGTCATTCTAATAACTTTGCTTGTTTTTGTCATTGTGATAAACCTGCCCATTGTTACAGTCGGTCATAGGGAATCCGGACATTCATATAATAACTGGATGTCGGAAACGCTATCTATTGACAAAAGAATAGTTGATGTTGCAATGCCGGGAGCCCATGATGCCTTCACATCCCAAATGAACCTGTTCAGTCCAGCTGACAAGTATGCAGATGGCATAATGAAAGGTTTTACAGGCACAATCCTGAAAGGGTTTCTCCTAAGGCAATCAGTAACCCAGAAAGCAGACGCGAAAAGCCTGCTTGAAAATGGAGCAAGATATCTGGACATAAGACTGACCTATGATGAAGGAGAATGGCTTACAAAACATAATTTTGTATCCGGTGATTTCATCCCGGTTGCCGGGGAAATTGTCAGCTTCCTGCAGGATAACAAAGGCGAGTTTCTGATACTGGACTTCCAGCATATCAATGGCATTGATTACAACAGTGAAGAGGACTACGGAATCTTCATTGATATGCTTACGGATACAGGGCTGCTTGGTTTTCATTATTTTACTGCGGATGGAGTCGGGAGTATATCCTATGGTGATATCACAGACCAAGGAAAAAGTTCCCGGGTGGTAATAATCGACAAGTTCAGCGTACCTGAAAAAGAAACATATGATTATGGCATTTCAATCAGATCAAACTGGGCTGATGATGACAGCTTCGTGGATGTGCTGCAATTTCTTAATAACGAAGCTGCATTTGTCAACAATAGTACAGATTTTAATGAATCCTTCAGGGTCATGCAGGCGGTTACAACCATGCAGCTATCACTACCCGGTATATTTGACAGTCTGAGGACATGGTCACTGATGGAGCGGGCATCAGATTTCAATAATTTTCTACTTGAAAGCAGTGAGTTCAATGATCTTATGGAAGCCATGCCTATAGTTATGATTGATTATTGCAATTCAAATGAAAATGATTTTTCAGATAAACTGATGACTGTTATTTTGAAAAAGAATGAATAAGGATTTCCAATGACAGGAACACAATAGGTGGTATAATCATTTCATGAAAAAATCCGGTAAAATACTATGGCTCATACCTTTGGCGGCAATACTGCTTGCAGCAACAATATTCATGCTGCCTGTCTTCAATCTTAAGACAATTGAGGTGGAGACTGAACTTGCGGACAGTTCCGGTGAAATTGCTTTTTCCACGGAACTTAAGCAAGGCTCAAATATGTTCCTGACTCTCTTGAATGAAGGAAATATTTTCACCATGAGGTTTACGGGCGCTGAAAAAAGACTTTATGAAAAATATGAGTTCCTGGAAAATGTTGCAGTCAGAGCAGTGCTTCCATCAACCGTTTTTATTAAGTTTGAAACACGGGAACCGGTTTTTGAAATAGCATACGGTGACAGATATCTTGTCACTGATATCAAGGGATGTGTACTGGGGTCAAGGGATAATCATGTTCTTGGATTCCCAAGGATTACGGGCATGGAAATAGAGCAGTTTTCCCTTGGATGCATAGTTTGCGGGAATGATCCGGGATTTGAAAAGCTTGCAGACATATACAATGAAATGAAAAGCTATGATACAAGATTCCTGACTGCCTTCAGGGAATACATTGAATGGATAGATGTGTCCTCCCGGGATGTCATAGCATTGTATTTCGATGGTAGAGTATTGGTAAAGTTTGATGCAACAGCGGATGTTGCCGGGCAGACGGCAGCAATGTGCAGGATTCTGGCTGAACATATCAAAAGCAATGAAAAGGGAACACTTGACTTCAGTTCGGGCGAAAATCCTGTATTTTCACCGGACTGATGGCACGCAGAGGCAATATGGTGTATACTTTTTTACAATAATTATATATAATTATTTTGTTATTTCCGCATGAGAAAGGGGAACAACATGCTGCAATTCGACATAGATATGGAGCAGTTTGCTCAGATAAAGGTTGTTGGTGTGGGCGGTGCAGGAAACAATGCCGTCAACAGGATGATAAACGCCGGACTCAAGGGAGTTGAGTTCGTTGCGGTCAATACAGACAAGCAGGCTCTGCTGGCATCCAAGGCAACAACAAAGATACAGATAGGAGAAAAGCTGACCAAGGGACTTGGTGCAGGCTCAATACCCGAAATAGGTGAAAGAAGCGCAGAAGAAAGCAAGGATGAGATAGCTTCAACACTCAAAGGTGCCGACATGGTTTTTGTCACAGCCGGAATGGGCGGAGGAACAGGAACAGGCGCGGTTCCAATCATTACAAAGATTGCCAGGGAAATGGGTATACTTGCAGTCTGCGTAGTAACCAAACCCTTTACATTTGAAGGAAAACAAAGAAGTGAAAATGCAAAGAAGGGCATAGAAAAATTAAAAGGTACCATTGACACACTTGTGATTGTACCCAATGACAGACTGCTTCAGCTTGCTGACAGAAAAGCGACCATGGTTGATGCTTTCATCATGGCTGATGATGTTCTGAGATTAGGTGTGCAGAGTATATCCGACCTGATTGCCGTGCCGGGACTTATAAACCTTGACTTTGCGGATGTGAAGACCGTAATGACGGATGCCGGCCTTGCCCATATGGGAATAGGAAGGTCATCAGGAGAAGAAAGGTGCATTGAAGCCGCCAAACAGGCAATACACAGCCCTCTCCTTGAAACATCCATAGATGGTGCAAAGAAGGTTCTTATAAATATCACGGGTGGAAACAATCTGGGCCTGATTGAAGTTGATTCCGCTGCAAACATGATATATGAAGCAGCTGACCCCAATGCAAATATAATCTGGGGGGCTGCAATTGATGAAAACATGGGTGACGAGGTAATGGTTACCGTCATTGCAACGGGGTTTGACGGATCAATGCCCATAAGGACTTCGAAGTACATTGAGAAAATGTTCAATAAAAGCAATGAGGAACCTGTACCTGTAAAGGAAGAGGTTGTTGTAAGTACCATAGATGACGAACCCGATTCCTACGAAACGGATTATGAGTCAGAGGATGAAGCCGTGACAAAGGAAGTCAGGAGCCTTGAGGATTACGCCGGTGACAGTGGTTCTGATGAAGAAGAGGAAAATGAAGAAGACAAGGAAGACGACGGTATAGATATACCGAATTTCCTTAGAAGGCTTTGATAACAACACAGGTTTTCCATGGAAGATGGAGGCAGTAGATGAAGTGTCCATACTGTGGCTATGAAGAAGACAAGGTAATTGATTCCAGACCTACCGAAGAAGGCTATGCCATCAGAAGGAGGAGGGAATGTCTGGGTTGCGGACAGCGTTTCACAACTTATGAAAACCTGGAACGAAAACCCCTCATGGTCATCAAGAAGGATAATTCAAGGCAGACTTTCGACCCCACCAAGCTTTTGAACAGATTGCTCATAGCATGTGCCAAGAGACCCGTTTCGATATCAGTGCTTGAGGAAATAGTGGCTGACATAGAATCCTCGTTCTACAGGGAGCACATGAGGGAAATAACCTCCACTGAAATCGGGGACAAGGTAATGGAAAGGCTGAAGGAAGTTGATGAGGTCGCATATGTACGATTTGCTTCGGTATACAAGGACTTCACCGATGTTGATACATTTACAAGGGAAATAAAGAAGATCAAGAAGGAAAGATGAATCCGGGAGGGCAATGGACTTGAACAGCAGGGAAAGATTATTGAATTCAATAAGAGGAAAAGAAACGGACCGCCTCGCGTGGTCTCCTTTTTTGGCATATTTCTGGGATTACCAGCCGGAAAGTGTAAAGAAGGCAGGACAGCTTCAGTTTCTGAAGGAAATAGGGGCAGACCCACTGTTCAGGGGTTTCTGCACCCTTATAAAGGTGAATTATAAAAAATCAAATGTAATTGACAAAACAAGCGGGAATGAAAGGGTTGTAATCCATGAAACTCCCGTCGGGAACCTTGAAACGAGATATACATACACAACCAATGGCAATACATGGTTCATCACAAAGCACCCAGTAAAGACAGGAGAAGACCTGAAGGTGCTTACCTATCTCAATGAAGACATGGTCATAGAAGCAGATTTTTCGAAGTACAGGAACGGACTTGCCCTTCTTGGCGAAGAGGCCCTTTTGATTCCCATCATCACTCCGGAAATGAAGAGCTCATTCCAGTCCATGATAGAAACATGGATGGGCACCGAGGAAGTTGCCTATGCGGTCTACGATTATGAAGATGAGCTTCTGGCCTGCCTTGATTCCATGAAGAAAAATTCAATTAAATCAGTGGAAATGGCTGTTGAATGCGGAGCTGAGGCATATATCTTCTGGGAGGACAGCTCAACAGGTAATCTGAGTCCGGCCTTCTTCAGGGAATATATATCAGATGAAATATCGGCATGGGCAGATATAATCCACAGGGAAGGCTCCCTGCTGGTTCACCATGCATGCGGCCAGATCAAAGGCCTCATATCCGATATGAGCAAAACAGGAGCGGATGTAATTGAATCAATTTCACCACCTCCCACCGGAGACCTTCACATATATGATGCCAGGAAAATGGCTCCAGAAAACATATGCCTGATTGGAGGGATTGAACCGACAGTCTTGCTTAACAGTAAAATGGATGAACTGAGGGACCATGTCGCTGATATAATAGAGAGGACAGGAAAGAAGGGGTTTGTTCTTGCCAATGCAGATTCGTGTCCTCCGGGCGTTGAAGTGGATAAGTTCCGGATGATATCAGAACTGGTAAAAAGCATAGGGAGGTAGGAATTGCGTATTGCAGCTGTCAAGGTTGATGAGATTCCTGAACTGCTTGAGATATACAATCATTATGTCAGGAACACAACGGTTACATTCAACACGGATGAGCTGGATGAAGAACAGTTCATTGCAGCTTTTTGTGCAGACACCGCAAGATATACCCTCAATACCATTTATGAGGATGACCTCATTGTCGGCTATTCATCATTGAATCCTTTCAACAAGAAGGAAGCTTACAGAAGAAGTGCCTATGTATCAATTTATCTTGCACCGGCATCAACGGGAAAAGGTTTTGGAAGAAGAGTTCTTGAACACCTTGAAAAACAAGCCGGGGAAATGGGTTACAGGTCGTTGATAGCATTGATAAGCAAGGAGAATCAGGGAAGCTGTGCCTTTTTTAAGCAAAACGGATACCGTATGGTTGGTGAACTTCAGGAAGCCGGTGAAAAGTTCGGACGGCTTCTTGATGTTGTATATTATCAGAAACTTATATGAAAACGGTGCTTTTGGAATATTGCATGGCTCTATGATATAATGTGTGCCGTACGACTTTCAGGGGGAGTATATGGGATTGAAGGTAAAGGAAATTTATGGAAATCCGAAGGAGTACAACAACACTTCCGTTGTGCTCATGGGTTGGGTGAGAACCGTCAGAAGTTCAAAGAACTTCGGGTTCATAGAGCTTAATGACGGCTCATTCTTCAAGAATATCCAGATAGTCTTCGAAGATGGAAGACTTCCGAATTTCAGTGAAATTGAAAAACTGACCGTAGGTTCTTCAATAGTTGTAAGGGGAGTCCTTGAACTTACACCCGGAGCAAAACAGCCCTTTGAAGTAAAGGCTGATGAAATTGAAGTCGAAGGACTCAGTGACAGGGAATATCCGCTGCAGAAAAAGAGGCATACCTTCGAATATCTCAGGAGCATTGCCCATCTTAGACCAAGGTCCAACACATTCTCAGCCGTATTCCGTGTTCGTTCCATACTTGCCCACGCAATACATGAGTTCTTCAGACAGAAGGGTTTTGTATATGTACATACACCTATCATCACAGGAAGCGACTGTGAAGGTGCCGGTGAGATGTTCAGGGTTACGACACTCGATGCTAAGAACCCTCCCTTGGACGACAACGGAAAAGTCGATTATTCAAACGATTTCTTCGGCAGGGAGACAAATCTTACCGTAAGCGGTCAGCTTGCTGTTGAAACATATTGCATGGCATTCGGAAATGTATACACATTCGGTCCCACTTTCAGGGCCGAGAATTCAAATACTGCAAGACATGCTTCTGAATTCTGGATGATTGAACCGGAAATGGCTTTCTGTGACCTGGCAGGCGACATGGACACAGCCGAGGAAATGATGAAGTTCATAATCGGTTATGTTCTTGAAAATGCCCCTGAGGAAATGGAGTTCTTCAACAACTTCATCGAGAAAGGTCTTTTTGAGAAACTGGCAAATGTAACAGAATCGAATTTTGAAAGAATAACATATACTGAAGCAATTGAAATCCTGAAGGCCAGCAATGAGCAGTTTGACAACAAGGTCGAATGGGGACTTGACCTTCAGACAGAACATGAAAGATACATTACAGAAAAGCACTTCCAAAAACCAGTTTTTGTAACTGATTACCCAAAGGGAATCAAGGCTTTCTACATGAGGCTCAATGATGACAACAAGACTGTTGCGGCTGTGGATCTGCTGGTTCCGGGTGTGGGTGAAATTATCGGAGGGAGCCAGAGGGAGGAACGCTATGATGTTCTTGTACAAAGGATACAGGAAACCGGTATGAGTGAAGCTGATTACTGGTGGTACCTTGATATAAGAAAATATGGCGGAACCAAACATGCAGGCTTTGGTCTTGGATTTGAGAGAGTCCTTATGTATATAACCGGAATGACCAACATCAGGGATGTCATACCTTTCCCAAGGGTTCCGAGGCATGCAGAATTCTAGGAGATTATTATGGATGAAAAACAAAATTCCGAAGGAAATATCGAGGTATCCGATGCCGTCCTTGTTACATATGTAGAAAAAGCAATAGGTGAAGTAGAGGGCCTGAGTCCGTCGAAGAAAAGAAAACCTGTCAGAATCACAAGGAAGGAAAATGCCTGCATCATTGAGATAGGGGTCGATGTATATTATGGCGTTGAAATTCCCGAAACTGTAAGGACCTTGCAAAGGCTTGTCAAGGAGAGAATTACAATGCTTGCGGGACTGCAGGTTGAAGAAGTCAATGTCATAGTATCAGGACTGAACATTGAAGAACTGATTAAGAAGTAGAATGAAGAAAATCATACTGAACTCAGTAATAATAATCATAACATCAATTGTACTTGTCATACTTGTCTTCTTTACTGATGGAGTGCAGAGCCTGTTCGACCTTATTGTGAGGACCAACTATTACTGGCTTTTTGCTGCATGGATGTGCAATGTTATGTTCTGGGTCTTCGGTGCGGTTACGGTAGGTTTCCTGAAAAGGGGAATCATAGGAAGGAAGAATGACCCCGGACAGAACTTCAAGACCGTCATGGTAGGTCAGTTCTTTTCATCCATTACACCCTTCGCAACGGGAGGGCAGCCTGCGCAGGTTTATATGATGACCAGGATGGGCATAGACGGCGGGACCGGAACCAGTATTGTAATTTTAAAATCAGTACTTCTTCAATCGGTGCTGGTAGCCTATTGCTTTGTCCTTTATCTGGCCAACAGATATTTTCTCATTGCCAATATACCAAAGTTCAACACCCTGTTCTTCATTGGGATTGCAGCAAGCCTTTTGCTTCTTTGTCTTTATGCATTGTTCATGTTCAAGTCAAATGCCGCGGACAAAGCCGTGCATCTTTTCCTTAAAATCTCACACTTCTTCAAGATAACCAAGAATCCTGATGAGAAATTCAACGAAATCAAGGAGTCGCTGACCAGGTTCAAGGATGGATTCCGAATCCTGGCAAAAAGGAAGACATATCTGTTTCTTGCATATATGGCCCAGATAGCCCAGCTGACTTCACTGTTTCTGGTACCGGTTTTCATGATGCGTGCACTGGAAGGTGCGTTCATGTTCACCAATGAGCTTTTTGTGTGTACGGCAATGGTTGTAATGATAGCTGCCATGGTTCCGACACCGGGAACAACAGGGGGGGCTGAAGGACTCAGTCTGCTTTTCATATCTCCCTTCTTCTACAATTCACCAAAGATGTCGGTAATCCTGATATGGAGGATCCTTACATACTATTCCAATATTATTTTCGGCGGTATATTCTGTCTTTTCGTGAAGGAGAGACCACTTAAGTCATCTGACGGCGGGGAGGAACTTATTGAAGTATAGGATACTTTGCTGTGATGTACTGGAAGGTGAAATAAATTACATTTTATCCGGGACAGAACACTCTTATGATATTGTTTACACAAAAAAAGCAGAGCATGAGAAACCCGATGAACTGAGGGCCAAAATACAGGCACTGATAGATGAAAGCACCGGGTTTGATGCAATTCTGCTGGGTTATGGTTTATGCGGTAATTCCATTGCCGGTATCAAGGTGCGCGAGATTCCTGTTATAGTACCAAGGGCCCACGATTGCTGCACCCTTTTCCTTGGCTCAAGGAAAAGGTTCAATGACATTTTTGAAGGAAGGGAAAGCATGGGCTGGGGCAGTACCGGGTATTGCCGCAGGGACGGTGATTACCTGAGGAACAGCGATACAGGAAGTGTTCTTGGATATGACAGGACCTATGAAGAATATGTTGAGGAGTATGGAAAAGAGAACGCTGATTTCATCTGGGAAACCATTCATCCCAAAAGACAGTCGGACGAAGTCATGTTCATAGATATTCCGGAGACCCATGACGCCGATGTATTTGAAGGTTTCATGCAGGAGGCAACCGGGAACGGACAGAAGGTGATTGTCGAGAAGGGAAGCATTGATTTGCTACGCAGGTTTGTTTCGGGTGATTGGAACGATGATTTCCTTGTTGTGAAACCGGGATGTGAAATAACGGCGGTTTATGGAAAAGAGGAAATAATTTCTTCCAGGGGTTGAAAAATATGACAAAAAATGTTAAATTAATGAAGGAGGAAGCATGCCTTTGCTGATACTTGCTTCTGGATCTCCCAGAAGACAAGAAATGATGAAACGTATAACCGATGATTTCATAGTTATGGTACCTGACATTGATGAAACTCCCCTGGAATCTGAAAGTCCTGAAGATATGGTGCTCAGGCTTGCAATGGAAAAAGCCCGTGCTGTATACGATAAGGAGGGGAGCAAGATACCTGTCCTTGCCGCTGACACCATAGTGGTGATAGACGGAATTATACTCGGTAAGCCGGGAACCTACGAAGAAGCCTCAATGATGCTTGGACAATTGGCGGGGAGATATCACGAAGTAATAACAGGGGTTGCCCTTGTTGAAGGAGATGACGGGAAAGTACAATCATTTACCGAAACAACAAAAGTGCTTTTTGCAGAACTTGATGAAAGGGAAGTCTCGGACTATATTGCAACCCATGAACCCATGGACAAGGCAGGAGCCTATGGAATACAGGGGCACGGTGGTAAATTCATAAAACGTATTGACGGTTGCTTCTATAATGTGATGGGTTTTCCGCTCAACAGCATTTATTCACTTCTTAAGGGTGCAGGCATAATCTGATTCCTCCTGACAAATCTGTCATTCCGGGGAGGGACACAATGGAAAGACTGCGAATGAAGGACATGCCCTTCGAGGACAGGCCTTATGAAAAACTGGAAAAAACAGGTGCAGAGAATCTCACTGATGCGGAACTTCTTGCTATAATCATCAGAACCGGGAGCCGTAAGGATACAGCCCTTGACCTGACAAGAAGAATCATAAGCACCCATTCAGGGGACAGTGGTCTTGGCTCCCTGAAGAAAGCATCCATAAGCCAGTTATGCGAAATCAAGGGTGTGGGCAAGGTAAAGGCCATACAAATCAAGGCGGCCATGGAACTTGGGTCGAGACTTAAAAAACCAGTATCGCTGAATGGGAAACACAGGATTTCATCCCCCGATGACATAGGTATCCTTTACATAGAAAGATTCAGGCATCTGTCCAGGGAATATTTTACTGTGCTTGTTCTCAATACTCGCAACGAAATCATAAGGGAACTGAATATATCCATCGGAAGCCTGTCTGAAACGGTGGTCCATCCCAGGGAAGTATTCTCTGAAGTGATAAAGGAGCCTGCCGCGGCTGTAATACTTATGCACAACCATCCAAGCGGTGACCCTGCACCAAGCTCAAACGACAAGGAGACAACAAAAAGATTGGTTGAAGCAGGAAAAATACTGGGCATCCGAATACTTGACCATGTTATAATAGGAGACGGAAATATATTCAGTTTCAAGGAGAATGGTTTACTGTAATCATTTGAAGCTGCACAAATAATTTATTTACCGGATTTGGAGGCAATGATGTCATTGTTCGGAAGAGATATTGGAATTGACCTTGGTACAGCCAACACAATTATTTATGAACGCGGGAAGGGAATCATCCTCAGGGAACCGTCTGTGGTTGCTGCTGACGAGAAGAAAAAGGAAGTAATAGCAGTAGGGGAAGAGGCAAAGAAAATGGTCGGCAGGACCCCGGGTACAATCAGCGCAATCAGACCTTTGAAGGAAGGTGTAATCGCTGATTACAACTGCACCTTGCAGATGCTCAACAGATTCATAAGAAAAGCAGTCGGAAAAAGGATGTTCGTAAAACCCAGGTTGATAATCTGCGTTCCTGCAGGTGTAACGAAGGTTGAAAAAAAGGCCGTTATAGAGGCCGGACTTGAAGCGGGGGCCAAGGAAGTATTTGTTGCAGAGGAATCAATCATGGCAGCCCTTGGAGCAGGACTTCCTGTTCTGGAACCCACCGGAAACATGATTGTGGACATCGGGGGCGGTACTTCTGAAGTAGCAGTCATTTCCATGGGGAGGATTGTAACGAGCACTACCCTTCGTATAGCAGGAGACCGTTTTGATGAGGTTATTTCGCAGTATATAAGGAAAAAATACAGACTGTTCATCGGTAACAGGACTGCTGAGAACATAAAGATACAGATCGGTACCCTTTATCCTTCCGATTACTCAGATGAAATGGAAATAAGGGGCAGAAACATGACACAGGGCCTTCCGGTGAATCTGACCATAACTTCTGATGAAATAGCAGAAGCCATGGAGGACATTGGGAATGAGCTTCTTGAGGCAGTCAGAAGCACCCTTGAAAGAACCCCGCCCGAACTTGCAGCCGATGTCATGGTGAACGGTATATATCTGTCCGGCGGCGGAGCATTGATAAGAGGCATTGATAAGTTCATAAGTACCAGAACCGGAAACATACCTGTATATATAGCAGAAAATCCACTTGATTGTGTTGCTATAGGAACCGGAAAGGCACTTGAGAACATAGATTACCTTAGCGGAGCTACGAGGAAATAAGGAGTCCGGATTGATCAAACTCCTGAAAAACAGAAAGTTTCAGATAGCATTGTCTGTCATAGCTTTGCTTTTTATAATCCTCCTTTCGGTGGACAGGTTCAGCAAGGTGAATATTATCAGGAACATTGTTACTGCTCCTGTTGTTTTTGTACAAAAAGGTGTAAAGGCTGCCGGGGATTGGTTCGGTGGAATAATCTCCGGAATCAGAGGATACAAGGACGTAATTGACCTGAACAATGAGCTTAAGGACGAAAATCTTGACCTCAGGCAGAAGGTTACTTCACTTACTCAGCTTGAAGAAGAGAATCAAAGACTGAGGACAGCTCTCGGACTGAAGGATAAATTCTCTGAATATGATGTAATAGGTGCAAACATCGTAGGGTCGAATCCGGGCAATTTTTACTATAATTTCAGGATTGATGCCGGAAGCCTGGATGGGGTTGTAATCGATGCCCCTGTTGTTGCCGGGGACAATGTCCTTGTCGGAAGGGTTTATAGTGTTGACCTTACATCTGCTGTAATAATCCCAATGATTGACGAAAAAAGCGGTATAAGTGTATGGAACACCAAATCCGAGGGAGGCCAGGGAATTGTAAAGGGTGACATTGAACTGAAGGAACAGGGAAAATGCCTCATGGATACAATCAGCGAGGAGTTCAGGCTTCAGGTAGGCGATGTAATAGAGACATCAGGAATCGGCAGTGTTTATCCAAGGGGAATTCTTGTAGGAGTTGTAGAGAAAATCAACAGGGAGGAATCCCTCATTGAAAGAAATGCAATAATTGAACCATTGGTCAATTTCAATGAAATAAGGGAAGTATACATCCTGGTGGAAAAAGACAGGGGCGATTGATATGAAGTCATACAAATGGCATGCAATCCTGTTTTTGTTTATCATGGTGATAGTACAGCCGTATATCTTTGAATGGACCGGGATTGGTGGTGTTTCCATCAATTTTGTGATGTATTTCACAATGCTTTTTGCATTTACCAAGAAGCCCGGGCAGTCCTTTGTGCTGGCTGTTGCAATAGGTCTGGTCTATGACATGATATACAGCATATGGATAGGTAAGATGATAATAGTGCTGGTCCTCGGTACAGCTTTGGTATTGATATTCAACAAGAGGATATATCGTGAGAATATTCCGGCCCTGTCCATTTTCTTCCTTGTGTCAATGTTCCTTTTGGAAAATATAAACACGATACTTGAAACGGGCTTCATAGACTACATCAATAACTTTGTATTGATCCAGGGACATCTCATTTGGATTGCCGTTTATGCAGCTGCGTTGTCGGTTCTTACAGGAGCTTTATATTTCCTCGCTTCACTTAAGGGTGACAGGAGTATAAGGATGAAAGGTGCAAAATAATATGAAGATTTCTGATGTACTGAAAAACAGATATTTCATATTGATCATTGTGCTGGTAATCTGCTCCATTGGACTGATTGTCAAGTTGTATGACATGCAGATAGTAAAGGGAGACGAATATGCGTTGATGTCATCCAAGAAGGTCACCCACAGCTTTGACATCGAAGCTCCCAGGGGTCTTATATATGACGCAAACGGCCGGCTCCTTGCATACAACAGGGAAAGCAATGACCTTTATATGACAAAGGCCTATACCGAGGATGATGAACTCAATGCCGGACTCCTGATGCTCAGTGAAATACTGAAGGCAAATGGTGAAACATATTATAAGACCCTCGAAAAATATATGCTTAAGTCTCCAAATGTATTCAATCCTGACAAGACAATGGAACAGATATATGAGTGGCAGCAGAATGCAGACCTTTTTGATATCCAGGAAAAGGACCTTATAAACAATGCCAAGGAGTTCTTTGTGTTCCTCAAGGACAAGTTCAATGTTTCCGACGAGTATTCATATGACGAGGCCTTTGCCATTGTGACAATGAGATATGAGATACTCATCAATCGTTGGAACTATGTTACAGGAGGCAGGATAAGGATTGCAGAGGATGTATCACTTAAAACAATCGGTGAAATTTCCGAGCTCAGACATCTTATAAAAGGCATCATTGTACAGAAAAAGATGGTTCGGGAGTACGGAAACGTCATGGATGTTGCCCATGTACTGGGATATATAGGCAGGGTAACTGCTGATGAGTTGGCTGACAGGGAAGGATATGACAGCGGTGATTTCATAGGAAAAAGCGGTATTGAGCTGTTTTATGAGGATTATCTCCGTGGAACCAACGGGCACCTTATGGTTGAGACGGACACAGAAGGTACGATACTCAGACGATTGAGCGGTATGGATGAAGTTCCCGGAAACAATCTGTCGCTGACCATTGACATGAATCTTCAGCGTGTTGCCATGGATTCCCTTGAAAGGACAATTACACAGATCAGGAACAGGTATGACGGGGATGCTAATTTCGGTGATGCCCATGCAGGTGCAGCGGTGGTAATAGAAGTCAGTACGGGAAAAGTGCTTGCAATGGCAAGTTATCCCACCTATGACCCGGGGTGGTTCATCCACAATGACACTGTTTCTGTAGCCAAGCGTCTGGATGCAATGTTTGATTCATATGGAACCCCGATGTTCAACAGAGCCATACAGGGGAGATATACACCTGGATCCACATACAAGCCTATCGTAGCCATTGCGGCACTCGAGGATGAAAACCTTGACTATGACAGTGAGTCACTTGTTTTGTGCGATGGTAAATGGACTTATGATGAATGGACATACTGGTGTTATGAATACAGGGAATTCCATTGGACCCATGGTGCAATCACCATCTCAGAAGGAATAGAGACCAGCTGTAACCTGGTATTCCATAAACTTGGTATAGCTACCGGGATTGACAATATATCAAAATGGGCAAAAGCCTTTGGACTCGATTGTAAAACAGGCATTGATCTGAATGATGAGATTCCGGGGATAATCGCCGACAAGGAATACAAGTACAGTACATTCAATGAAAGATGGTGGTCGGCTGATACTGGGCAGTCATCTATAGGTCAGCTTTATAATAGCTTCACGCCCATTGAAATGGCTGTTTATGCGGCAGCTCTGGCAAACGGAGGAAAAAGGCTTGTTCCATATATCGTGGATACAATAACGGATGATGACGGTAATATAGTCTATCAGGCTGAAACAATTTTTGAACAAATAGAGTGGTCAGAGGATACAAAGAAAGTAATTTCAGAAGGAATGAGCAGTGTTACCCTTGATGGTACTGCCAGTAAAGTATTTGACGATTACCCGATCAATGTTGCCGGAAAGACCGGAACAGCTGAGACCGGAAGAGAGGCAGATGAATCGTCTAACGGTATCTTCATCTGCTACGCTCCTGTGGAGAATCCGCAGATAGCCATAGTCACAGTAATTGAAAACGGAGTATGGGGATCATATACTGCACCGGTTGCGAAGGATATACTGAGTGCATATTTTGGAATAAGGGGAGATTTGGAATGGGAAAAGGATTATTCCACATTTATTACGGAGAGGGAAAGGGCAAGACTACCGCATGCGCCGGCCTCGCAATGAGGATGGCAGGCAGCGGAGGTAGGGTTCTATACGCCTTCATGCAAAAGGGCGTCAAAAGCTCAGAGGTAAGGCTCATGGAGAAGATTGAGGGAATCGATGTTTTTCAAGTGTGCAAAATCACGAAATTCACACATCTTCTCAGTGATTCTGAGCGTGCTGAGTATAACAGACAGCATAAGGACGGATGGGAAAAGATATTGGATATGGCTGATACAGGTCAGTATAATATGGTTGTTGTTGATGAAATGCTGGGAGCACTGAAGGAAGGTGCCATCGGACTTGATGATGTGATGGAAGTTGTTCTTGATGACAACCGAAGTTATGAACTGGTATTCTCAGGAAGGGAAGCTCCTGTGAGGATCGTTGAGGCAGCTGATTATGCATCGAGGATAGAGGAAGTGAAGCACCCGTATACCAGGGGAATAAAAGGTAGAAAAGGAATCGAATTCTAAAGGAGTTTTTGATGGCTGAAGTGAAATTGGCAACCGGCTGGAAGGATTTCAGTCTTTTGAGTACAGGCAACGGGGAGAAAGAAGAGCAATGGGGAGAATATATATTGCGAAGGCCGGAGCCGCAGGCAGTCTGGCCCCATGACGGGTCATGGCAGAAAGCTCATGCCGTATATCACCGCAGCAGTTCCGGAGGGGGACACTGGGAACATCTGAAGGATATACCCGAGCGCTGGGTAATAGGATACAGGAATCTCAGGTTTAATGTTGAAACCATGGGATTCAAGCATACGGGTCTTTTCCCTGAACAATCAGTCAACTGGGATTTCATGGAAGACAGGATAAAAAATGCAAACCGTGAGATCAATGTATTGAATCTGTTTGCCTATACAGGCGGGGCAACGGCTGCATGTGCAGGCGCAGGTGCTGCGGTATGTCATGTGGATTCAGCAAAGGGAATGGTAGCAAGGGCCAAGGAGAATCTTGCTCTTTCCGGACTTTCGGAGAAACCTGTCCGTTTCATAGTTGATGATGCAAGAAAGTTTGTACAAAGGGAAATCAGAAGGGAAAGAAAATATGACGGTATCCTTATGGATCCTCCGGCATATGGAAGGGGACCCTCCGGGGAATTGTGGAAGATTGAAGACGAGTTGTATGGTTTGGTTGAATTGTGTTCAGAACTGTTGTCAGACAATCCGGTTTTCTTTCTCGTAAGCACATATGCATCAACCATTACTCCTTTGCTGATGGAGAACATATTGAACATGATTCTGGTGAAAAACAAAGGCGG
This sequence comes from Bacillota bacterium, assembly GCA_036743175.1. Taxonomy (GTDB): domain Bacteria; phylum Bacillota; class Clostridia; order DUPQ01; family DUPQ01; genus JAFGQE01. The sequence goes on from DAINQB010000046.1 coordinate 16,703, forward strand.
CAGCGTTGAAACCTATGAGCTGGGTCTGAAAAGCAGATACAATGGAATAGTTCTGCCCTGTGGGTTTACCGGCAGGTGGGTGCCATGATTAAAATACTTTATGAGGACAACCATGCAATAGCTGTGGTAAAACCTCCCGGCATACCTGTCATGCCCGATATCTCCGGTGATGAGTGCATCATTGAAATGGTCAAGGCTTATATAAAGAAGAAGTATGAAAAACCGGGCGATGTATTTCTTGGACTGGTTCACAGACTTGACAGGCCAACCGGCGGAGTAATGGTCTTTGCCAGGACTTCAAAGGGCGCATCAAGACTATCGGAACAAATCCGGGAGAGCAGGATGGAAAAGACATATCTTACGATACTCGAGGGCATCCTTGAACAAAAATCAGGCCGGATTGAATCATATCTTCTCAAGGACAGGGATTTGAACAAGTCCTGTACAGTTACCGGGGGTACTGCCGGGGCCCGTAAAGCAGTGCTGGAATATTCGGTCCTCAGGGAGAAGAACGGGCTTTCACTTGTAGAAGTACATCTTGTTACAGGGCGGCATCATCAGATCAGAGTACAGTTCTCCGAAATGGGGAATCCGGTCCTTGGTGACACAAAATACGGAGCAAAGAAGAAGGACCACAATCTTGCGCTGTGGTCCAGGAAACTTGTTTTTTCTAAACCTGTGGGAGGAGACCCCGTAATTGTGGAAGCCGACCCTGATTATTGCAGGGATCCCTGGAGTCTCATGAGCTGATCTAATTTTTTCTGTGCCTGCTCAGGGGTCAGGGTAGACAATCCGTCAAATTTCAGCTGAACGCACTTTTTCATATATCTTACTGCACTGTCGGTATCTTTCATCCTTTGCATCAAGTCTGCCATGTTATAGTAAGCTTCAGGGAACTGAGGGTCTTTCTTCATCAGTTCCTCATATATGTCAAAGGCCTCATCCAGCCTGTTCAACTTAATATATGTCAAACCGAGGTTGTCCAGGATTGCTTTGTTGGAACCATTGTACTTATAAGCTTTTTCATTGAGTTCAAGGGCCTTTGAAAGATCATCGCCTAATGTTATGACGTATCCATAGCTTCCGTACAACACAGTTGACTCGCCTTCATCCAGCAACTTTTCATATAATTCCAGGGATTCGGTAATACGGTTCTTTTTCCACAGAAAAAGTGCCTTGTTTATTGAAAGGCTGTATTTTTCCTGGTCCGTCATTTTCCTTGGCTCGGTTTCGCCGATGATTTCTCCTGCCTTATCATATTTGGCAGCCTTTAAAAGCAGATATATGAACATAAGGGCAGTATGTACTGTGGAGTTCTTCAGTTTATATGCCTTGAATGCATATACGATTGCCTTGTCAAGATTATCCCTCTTGCTATGATAGCCGGTGAAAATCTTCAGGATGTTCTCGTACTGAAATAGGACAAATATCGAGAAGTAAAGGACTATGGCAATGCCCATTATTATGTAAAGCTTGTTGATAGCAAGCATAAGAAGACCAATTGGGAAAACAACATATATAAGCAGTGATTTTATTTTAGCCATCTTTCATCCTCCGTTTAAGCAAGGTTTATTATACATTGGTTGTGTAGAAAGGGGCAAGAAAGAATTAAGTTTCAATCAATCGTTGATGATGTGGGACATGGAATACAATCCTGTTTTCTTTTTGCTTATGAAGATTGCAGCCTTCAGGGCACCTTCAGCAAATATATTCCTTGAAAGAGCTTCGTGCTTAATTTCTATTATTTCATCATTGCCGGCAAAGACAACCGTATGCTCTCCCACTATTGAACCGCCCCTGATGGAATGAACACCTATTTCACCGGCATCCCTTTTTTCTCTTCTGGTGGTTCTGTCATATATGGGTTCCTTTGGTGTTGAAAGTGCCTCATTGATTGATTCCAAAATGGATATTGCCGTGCCGCTTGGAGCGTCAAGTTTGTTGGAGTGATGTTTCTCGATTATTTCTATGTCAAAAAGGCCCTCTGTAAAGGCTGCGGCTTTTTTAGCAAGTTCCATCACAAGATTGACTCCCATGGACATATTGGCACTTCGAAAGACTGCGCAGTCAATGGATATTTCGGATAGTCTTGTAAGCTGTTCCGCTGAAAGACCGGTTGTTGCCATGACAAGGGGAATTTTATTGCTCTGACAGAACCCGGTTATTGTATCAAAGGCAGCAGGATGTGAGAAATCAATCACTGCATCCATGTCGACAGGGCATTTCCCGATATCCGTATAGACAGGAAATCCTGCAGATGAATCGGGTTTCACATCATACCCTGCAACTATTTCAATGTTGCTGCGGGTCTTTGCTATGCCGGCAATTACTTGCCCCATTCGACCACTGCAGCCTGACAAAAGGATTCTGGTCATTTGATTCTCCTTATTTGATCAACCGGTGTTTCTTCATTGCTTCCTTCAGGATGCCTGTATGGTCATCGTCCATTTCAACAAGGGGAAGCCGTACGTCCCCGGTGCCATAACCCATAAGGCTCAGGGCCTTTTTGATTGGTATGGGGTTGGTTTCAAGGCCAAGGGCTTTGACCAGTGGATGTATTTCATAGAATATGTTCCTTGAGGTCACAATGTCACCTTTCAGGTATGACTCGGTTATGGCATGTGTCTTGCCCGGTATGATATTCGACATGACAGAAATCAGTCCCCTGGCTCCCAGTGCCATGAACTGGAGGACTTCATCATCACTTCCGGAATAAACAGTAAAGTCGTCAGGGGTGCCGGAAATGATATCCGCAACCTGGAATATGTTGCATTCCTTGACGCCTACGATATTGGGGACCTGAGAAAGTCTTATAATGGTAGCAGCATCAATGTTGACCACTGTGCGTGATGGCACATTATATAGTATTACCGGAAGTTCCACGCTGTCTGCAATGACTTCAAAGTGCCTTACAAGCCCCCTTTGGATGGACTTATTATAATAGGGAGCCACGGAGAGCAGTGCATCTGCCCCAGCTTCCTGTGCCATCTTGCTGAGTTCAACTGCATGGGCTGTATCATTGCTTCCTGTGTTCGCAATTACCGGAACCCGTCCTTTTGTATAGTTGACGCCGAATCTTATGACATCCATGTGTTCATTGTCCGGCATGGTTGAGGACTCTCCTGTGGTTCCACAGAACAATAGTGCATCAATTCCTTCATTTATCTGGAAATCAATCATCCTTGCAAGGGTGTCATAATCCACCTTTCCGTCCTTGAAAGGGGTTGCCATGGCTGTTGCCGCTCCCTTGAATACGATGTTCTTCTGGTATGTCATAAAATCTCCTATGAATTTTCCCAAATTCTTAATAGTTCCTGTGCAATCTGCACTGCATTGGTTGCAGCGCCTTTTCTAATATTATCAGCAACCACCCACATATTGATACCTGATTCAAGGCTTTCGTCCCTGCGGATTCGGCCTACGAATACTTCATCCCTTCCTGCTGCTTCCTTTGCAAGAGGGTAGATGTTTGCAGCCGGTTCATCCCTGAAGATGATTCCTGGGGAAGATGCCAGTATATCCTTGAGTTCATTTAGGTCAAACTGCTTCTCAAACTCAACATTGATGGATTCGCTGTGGCTGTAGAAGACAGGAACACGAACGGTTGTTGCCGTAACCCTGAGACCGGGGGCATGGAGTATCTTCCTGGTTTCCCATACCATCTTCATTTCTTCCTTTGTATATCCATTGTCCATGAAAACATCAATATGAGGAATGCAGTTTCCGGCAATTGGGTGGGGCATGATCTTCGGGGGTTTTCCGGCAAGTGAGTCTGTAAGTTCGTCATAACCCTTCTTTCCTGCGCCTGAAACAGATTGATAAGTACTGTAGACCACCCTCTTGATTTCATATCTGTCATGCAGGGGTTTAAGCGCGACCACTGCCTGAATGGTGGAACAGTTTGGATTTGCTATTATTCCTTTGTTCAACCTTATATCCTCCGGATTTACCTCGGGTACAACCAAGGGTACATCCTGCTCCATTCTCCAGGCACTGCTGTTATCTATTACAACAACACCTTTGGATGCTGCTATGGGAGCATACTCCTTGCTTGTTCCGCCTCCGGCAGAGAAAAGGGCTATATCGATTGGTTTGTCGAAGGAGTTCTCAGTGAGTTCCTCAACAATGTACTTTTTGCCGAGGAATTCGATCTCTGAACCGGCGGTCCTTGCCGAGGCCATGAAATAAATCTCATTGATGGGCAGATTTCTTTCCTCAAGCACCTTTATGAAGGTTCTTCCCACCATTCCGGTTGCTCCGACGATTGCAAAATTGTATTTCTTCATTTAAATCCTCCTGCATGAATCATTATACCAAAAAAATAAAACCGGTACAGAGTACCGGCAAATAAACTTTGCGATAGCTCTCCATCTCACGATGACAGTCACAGGATTATTCACCCGGCAACCAGGCAGGCACGTCAGGACTGTACCTCCTTCGGCGGATTTTCCTTTTGCAATGAAGATGGAGTTCCTGACTCCCAGTCATGGCTACTGATAAAACCCGCGCCTCTATCTACCATATGGTCATCCGAAGTCACCCCCGGATAAATTTGTTTGATTATAACAGAATGAATCCGAAG
>DAINQB010000047.1:0-18494 GCA_036743175.1 Bacillota bacterium
CCACAGACAAGATGTCAAAATGATAACTTGACGGGCATATCTATTATGTGTAAAATACTATTGCTATACTGCAGACAATAGTGTTAAAATAAATATTGCAGGTTATTAAGGGAGGAAAATAAAATGGCAAAAGCTAAATTCGAAAGAACGAAGCCGCACTGTAATATCGGAACCATAGGTCATGTTGACCACGGTAAGACAACTCTGACGGCTGCTATAACAAAGACGCTCGGACTTACAGACAAAAACATAAAGTTCATGGCATATGACGCCATAGACGCAGCGCCGGAAGAAAAGGCAAGAGGAATCACGATTGCAACAGCTCACGTTGAGTATGAAACACCAAACAGGCATTACGCTCATGTTGACTGCCCTGGCCATGCTGACTATGTCAAGAACATGATAACCGGAGCAGCACAGATGGACGGAGCAATTCTTGTTGTTTCTGCAGCAGACGGACCGATGCCCCAGACAAGGGAGCACATCCTTCTTGCACGTCAGGTTGGCGTTCCTTACATTGTTGTATATATGAACAAGACAGACATGGTAGACGATCCTGAACTTATCGAGCTTGTTGAAATGGAACTCAGGGAAATGCTCAGTGAGTATGAATTCCCCGGAGATGATATTCCTATCGTAAAGGGATCAGCAAAAATAGCTCTTGAATCTGAATCAACCGACCAGAGTTCACCGGAGTATGCTTCAATACTTGAACTCATGGCTGAAGTAGACAGATATATACCTACTCCTGAAAGAGCAACGGACCTTCCGTTCCTTATGCCCGTTGAGGACGTATTCTCAATAACAGGACGTGGAACAGTTGCAACCGGAAGAATTGAAAGAGGAACAATCAGAACCGGTGACACCGTTGAGATAATCGGTCTCAAGGAACAGTCATCTTCATCAGTAGTAACCGGCGTAGAAATGTTCAGGAAGATTCTTGACGAAGCATTCGCAGGCGACAACGTTGGATGTCTCCTCAGGGGCGTTCAGAGAACAGACATCGAAAGAGGTCAGGTTCTTGCAAAACCCAAGTCAGTTACACCTCATACCCACTTCAAGGGTCAGGTATACGTTCTGACAGCTGATGAAGGTGGAAGACATACTCCTTTCTTCACAGGTTACAGACCGCAGTTCTATTTCAGAACAACTGACGTTACCGGTGTTGCTACATTGGAAGAAGGCACAGAAATGTGCATGCCCGGCGACCACACCACCATGGAAATCAAACTTATCACTCCTATCGCAATGGAAGAAGGACTTAGGTTTGCTATCAGGGAAGGTGGAAGGACAGTAGGATCCGGAACAGTTTCCACAATCATCGCGTAATCAATATAATTAAAAACCAGGACCACCGGAGTGAATTATCACCCCGGTGGTTTTTTTTAGGGACTATTTATACCGCGCTGACACAATGATGAGAAATATAACATGACGATAATTACGACAGACGTAAATATTTACGACAGACGTAAATATTTGTGGGGAAGGGGCAGAGTGAGGTTTTATAGGTTGTTTATTGGTACATGGGTTTGTATAATTGCTATGTGAGGTAATACGATGGAACCAAGGGACTATGAAGAATTGAATCTGAAGCCGGATGCATCTCTTGAAGAGGTCAGGCACCGTTATGATATGCTGATGAAAAGATCCCTGCATGATGATACGGTTGATACTGAAGCAATAACAAAAGCCTATGACAGGATAATTGCTGAGAATACCATAGATTATTTTGACGGTGATGCCGCTCTTTTGAAGGAGAAGGGTCTTAACAAAAAGAAGCTGCGAAACTTTCTCTTTCAGAACAGGCTGCGGATTGGAATCATTACATGGATTCTGGTGTGTGTATTGGTTTTGCTTTATATTCTGTTCTTCCAGCCGGGAAATATATCATTGATGCCGGATACTGTTCCATTCTGACATATGGATTGGCACATCATTTATTGAATAAGAATCCACAGGGTATATATCAAAGGTATGATAAAAATGACCATCAGGACATATAAGTTGTCCCAAAAACCGAAGACATGAGGAGGTAATATGCTGAAAATTTCACAACACGTTTACTGGGATGGTATAAGAGACTGGGACTTAAGGTTATTCCATGGACACGAACTGTCCACCCACAGGGGGTCAACATACAACTCATATGTCATCAAGGACGAGAAAACTGTTCTTGTAGACACTGTATGGTTTCCTCATACCCGCTCATATATTGAAAGACTGGAGCAGGATGTGGGAATAGACAGCATTGACTTCATAATAATCAACCACAATGAACCTGACCACGGCGGAGCTCTCAGTGCAATCATGGAGAAAAGACCTGACCTTCCGATATACTGTACTGCCAGCGGTGAAAAAATCATCAGGGCACATTTCCACAAGGACTGGAATTTCAACGTTGTGAAGACAGGCGATAAAATAAACATAGGCCGGAACACACTGACTTTCGTTGAAATGAAGATGATACACTGGCCGGACAGCATGATGGTATATCTTGACAATGACAAGGTCCTTCTTTCAAATGATGCATTCGGTCAGCACTATTGTGCAAAGTCCATGTTCAATGATGAAGTGGACTCCGATGAACTGTATCAGGAAGCAATTAAGTATTATGCAAACATACTTACTCCTTTTTCACCTATGATAGCCAGAAAAATAGACGAGGTTGTCAGCATGAACCTCGACATCGAAGTCATCGCACCGAGCCATGGTGTCATTTGGAGGGAAAATCCTGCGCAGATCATTGAAGCATATGCCAGGTGGGCCAATGACTACAGTGAAGATTTTGCTGTGGTAATATATGATACCATGTATGAAGCAACCCTCAGGATGGCGGAAGCGATTGAAAAGGGTCTCAGAAGCAAGGGAGTCAAGGTGAAGCTTTACAACTCATCCGTCAGTGACATGTCCGACCTTCTGACTGAAGTATTCAAAGCAAAGGCTCTGGCAGTCGGAAGCTGTACTGTAAACAACAGTGCTCTTACATCCATAGTGGCCCTTACCCACGAAATTGCAGCCCATAAAATGAAGGGGAAACCCTTTGTGAGCTTCGGAAGCTTTGGATGGAGCGGGGAAGCCCCTGTACATATAGCCGAGACATTGGAGAAGGCAAAGCTTGTCCAGGTCCATGACCCTATAAAAGCCAGCTATACGCCGACTGAGGATGTGCTTGAGGAATGTTATAAAGCAGGACAGGTCCTGGGTGATTATCAGGGTAAATGAATATGATTTTTTCAGATGACTGGCACATACACAGCACCCACTCCTGTGATGGTGCATGCATGGAAATAAAGGACCTGGTTAAAGGTACTGAAGCTGCCGGGATAAAAAGGTATGGAATAACTGACCATATTCATACACCCTTCAATTATCCGGATATAATGGAATCACGCAGATCCTATGAAGCCAACAGGGTCGAGGGCTTCCACTTCGGGGTGGAGGTCAGCTGTGTATCCCAATGGGAACTTGACAGGATAAACCGCGGTGACTATTCCGGTGACATAACCTATGGAATCCGGCAGGGAGGAAGTGCCGGATGTGCCCTGGCGATTGCCATTGATGATGAATACATTGTATCCAATTCCATAGAGTTTGTAGTCGGGGGAACACACTGGGCAATGTATACACCACTGGCTTCTGACGAAGTAATACGCGATTACCACAGACAGAACATGTTTCTTGCAGAACATCCCCTTGTGGATATTGTTGCACATCCCTGGTGGTATTACGGTGACCTTGCAGGGGGCTGGACCAAGGACTTTACGATTATCCCGGATTCAATGCACCGGGAATTCGCCAAAGCCTGTGTTGAAAACGGCAAGCTCATGGAGATAAATATTGCCGCCATGCTTTTGTCGCAGCATTATTCTGACAAATTCAAGGAACAGTATCTTGAATATCTGGGACTCATGAAAGAGCTTGGAGTACAATTCTCAGTTGGGTCTGATTGTCATAATCAGTTTTACAACCTGGACCTTGGGAAGGCTTCGGGTATGCTTGAAAAGTACGGCTTCACCGGTGAAGATTTCAGGTCACCTGTATGACCGTACAGGTTGACATGTATAAATAAGTGTATTATCATTCAAATGCAAACGGATTGTTTCAATGAAGAGAATACGATGACTAAGACCAAGCGACGGAGGATGGTGCAAGCTCCGGTATGTCGTCCTCCCACCTCAGAGAAACACGCAGGACTGCGATATGGTCCATACCCGGAACTCCGGAGGGTGGTACAGCGATTCAATCGTCCCGTATATTGATATATGGGGCGATTTTTTATTGAGACACAGATTGAATTAACTTGGGTAATACAGGAGGCAGAAAATGAGATATTCGAAACTATTCATCCCGACACTGAGGGAAGTACCGGCTGAGGCGGAGATAGAGAGCCATAAGCTAATGATACGGGCAGGTCTGATCAGAAGATTTGCATCTGGTATTTACAACTTCCTTCCCCTTGGATACCGTGTTTTTCGGAACATTGAAAACATCATAAGGGAGGAAATGGACAGACAGGGAGGACAGGAACTTCATATGTCAGCCCTCATTCCTGCGGAGGTTCTCAAGGAATCTGGCCGCTGGGAGGTATTCGGACCTGAGATGTTCAAACTGAAGGACCGGGGAAACCGTGAATTCTGCCTTGGTCCGACCCATGAGGAATCATTTACGGTCAGCATAAGGAATGAAGTAAGGTCCTACAAGGCACTTCCGCAGATCCTTTATCAGATTCAGACCAAGTTCAGGGATGAAATAAGACCGAGGTTCGGAGTAATGAGAAGCCGTGAATTCATCATGAAGGATGCCTATAGCTTTGATGCAGATGAAAAGGGATTGGATGAATCCTACAGGAAAATGCACGACGCATACTGTGCCATCTTTGACAGGTGCGGCCTTGATTATACAGTTGTACAGGCGGATTCCGGAGCTATGGGTGGTTCAGGTTCCGAGGAGTTCATGGTAAAAAGTGCAGTCGGAGAGGCTGCCATAGCCCACTGTGATTCCTGCGGATATGCAGCAAATGATGAAAAGGCACAATGCACTGAGCCGGAGACAACCATGACAGGCAAAGGCAGCATTGAAAAGGTCCACACACCCGATGTTGGTACCATTGAAGACCTGTGTTCATTCTTCAAATGCAAGGCAGAACTTTTTGCCAAGACACTCATATACATCGCCGACGGTGAACCGGTGGCAGCTGTTGTAAGAGGGGACAGGGAACTCAATGAAACAAAACTTGCAAATCTGCTTGGATGCATTGACCTTGAGATGGCAGATCCTGACACAATCAAGAAGGTCACAGGGGCGGCAGTCGGGTTTGCCGGCCCGGTCGGACTGACAATCAGGACCATAGCTGACCTTGAAATAAGGCACATGGCCGACTTTATAACAGGAGCAAACGATACTGACCATCATTTCAAGAATGTTAACCTAAGTGATTGCAAGATTGATGAATTCGCAGACATCAGGACAATAGTCGAGGGGGATGCCTGTCCTGTATGCGGCAAACCTGTAAAGATTGACAGAGGCATTGAAGTCGGTCATATATTCAAACTCGGCACAAAATACTCAGAGGCACTGGGCTGCAGGTTCCTTGATGAAAATGGAAGCGAGAAACCAATGATAATGGGCAGTTATGGAATCGGTGTAGCAAGGACAATGGCTGCTGTCATTGAACAGAATTGTGACGAAAAGGGAATCATATGGCCTGTCGGAGTCGCTCCATATAAAGTAATCGTCATTCCTGTCAATTCCTCAAATGATGAACAGATGGAAATGGCAGAACGAATTTATACCGGACTTTTGAATGCGGGTATTGATGTCCTTCTTGATGACAGAAATGAGAGAGCCGGTGTCAAATTCAATGATGCCGACCTGATTGGAATACCTGTAAGAATAACAGTAGGAAAAAGGGCAGCGGAAGGCATTGTGGAATACAAACTGCGAAGGGACGCCGAAAGCCGCGACATTCCTGAATCAGAGCTGATGGATAAAATTACCGCTGACCTTGGTGCCACGGTATAAAGGCAGGCAGGAACAACCTGAAGTTTTTACAATTTGTTCATATTTAAACCATTGCCGGATGGTATACTTTTAATCATTGAAAGGAGTTATTTCTATGGAAAACAATATGACCAAAGAACAAGCCTATGAAATACTTCAACTTGATGGTAATGCAACCAATGAACAGATAAAAAAGAAATATGAAAACTTCATGCGAAGGGCGAAGTTCGACGATACAGTTGATGAAGAACTTGTGACAAAGGCCTTTGATACCCTGATGGGAATAAACTGGGGCAATTTTGAACCGGATCCTGTCTATCAGGAAAAAGGTCTGAACAAGAAGAAAATTGAAAATTTCTTTTATCACTATAAAAGAAGCCTGGCCTATGGAATTGCAGTTGCAGTGATAATAATAACTTCACTGGCGCTGATAATATTCGGCAAGGTGAGGTATGATTATACAATCCTGATGATAGGTTCACTCAACATCAGGGACCAGGAGGCAATGGCTTCATACTATGAGGAACTTCTTGACGTTGACAACGTTCTTGTGGATTATGTCCTCATGCAGTCCGGTTCCGCTGACGGAGCCCTCACTGAGGAGGGCATGAACAAGCTTTTCGGATATTTCCAGTCCGGGGATGCCGATCTGCTGATAGTGACTGAAGAAACAGCCAAGTTACTGTCATATGAGGGGGCATTGAGCGACCTTTCACAGTTCCTCCCTGAATTTGGATTGTCTGATGACGATGAGAGGATACTTTACTGGTATCAGGAAGGCGAACCAAATATAGCAGCGGCAATCCACTTTGGAAACAATGCAGTACTTGCTGCAGGAATAAACGGTCAGGCACCTGAATTTCTTGCTTTGCCGGAAATCAGGGAACTTGATGAAAATACAAAGACAGTGATACTGGATTTATTGAAAGACAATAACTGAAAAGGAGCATATTGATGAAAGCAGAAAACATCATGGAATTTTCCGGCAGGGTCAGGGAAAACATATCAAAGGTAATAGTCGGAAAAGAAGATGTAATTGACCTTGTACTTGTAACCCTGCTGTGTGCAGGACATGTCCTTCTGGAGGATGTACCCGGTCTTGGCAAGACGGTTCTTGCAAAGAGCCTGTCCAGGTCAATGGATTGTGATTTCAGGAGAATTCAGTTTACTCCTGACTTGCTTCCTTCGGACCTTACAGGACTTAGTATATTCAACCAGAAGGAAGGGGATTTCATATTCAGGGAAGGACCTCTGTTCACCAATATTGTTCTTGCTGATGAAATAAACAGGGCGACACCCAGGACCCAGTCAGCTCTCCTTGAGTGTATGGAGGAGCGTCAGATAACCGTTGAAGGGGTCACCAGGAAGCTGGATACACCATTCTTCGTAATAGCAACACAGAATCCTCTCGAAACCCAGGGAACCTTCCCGCTGCCGGAAGCGCAGATGGACAGGTTCTTCATGAGGCTGTCCCTTGGCTATCCTGACAAGGAACAGGGCATTGCAATACTGAACAGGTTCGAAAGCAGCGAACCTCTTGAGGAACTTGGCTATGCAGCAACTGCAAAGGAACTTCTGGAGGCACAGGAAGCCCTGAAGGAAGTACTTGTTAGTGATGATATCAAGACATATATAATTGACATCGTTGAAGCTACCAGGACAAGTTCCAGGTTATCCCTCGGCTTAAGCCCCAGGGGAAGCCTTGCACTCATGAAAGCATCAAGGGCACATGCTGCAATCAGGGGAAGGGATTTTGTCACTCCTGACGATGTGAAGGCTGTGGCAGTTTCAGTATCTGCTCACAGGATTATGCTTAAAGGCCATGCCCTCTCGTCGGGGACCGCAGGCTCAATCCAGGCCATGGAGGAAATCCTTGCATCAGTCAAGGTGCCTACCGAAGAGGTCGAAAGGGTCAACTGATGGAAATAGTCATAGTTGCATTTCTTCTCCTGGTCTTCTTTATGATTGAGATTGTTTTCTTCAAGATCATTTTGAAAAGAGGACTGAACTATTCGCTCACCTTCAGCAAGTTTGAGGCATTTGAAGGTGAGGATATGTTTGTCGATGAAGAAATTTACAACAGGAAGCCTTTTCCTGTACCATGGGTCAAGGCAGACATACATTCATCAAAATGGCTGGAATTTGCAGGTGCAAGTTCATCGGTTGTTGACGAAAGAAGATTTGTTACAAGCGGTTTTGTACTGAAGGCTTATCAAAGAACCAGACGCCGCTGGTACATGAAGTGCACAAAGAGGGGAGTCTTTGACATTGACAACGCAACGGTGACATGCGGAGATATCCTGGGACTGATAACTGAATCAAAGGCTGTACCTGTAAACAGACGTCTTGTTGTTTATCCCGGTATGACTGATATAGATGAGATGTTCTTTTCCACAAAGGATATACTGGGGGAAGCAGTCGTCAAAAGATTCATACTTGATGATCCGTTCATTGTTAAGGGAATCAGGGACTATGTTCCCGGTGACGCTATAAACAGGATCAACTGGAAGGCCACCGCCAAAACCGGAGGGCTGATGGTCAATGAAAACGATTTTACTACAAAGGTGGGTATCACAGTCCTTATGAACGTCCAGTCCGACTACGAGGAATTTGACTTCGTAAAGAACAGGGATGTGATAGAACTGGCAATAAAGGTTTCATCCACAATACTGAACAGGGGATTCCGCCAGGCAGTTCCCATAAGATACGGCAGCAATGCCAGTACCTATGATGATGCAGACAACATGATATTGACTGAATCAGGAACCGGACAGGAACACATGAGGCATATGCTGTACAAGCTTGCCCAGGTGCGGTTGAAGAACATAAGGGATTTTGCCATATACCTTTCAATGCTTGAGAGCCAGATAAGGGATACCCAGATATATATAGTGACTGCATATATGTGTGATGAAATAGCAGATGAAGCCAGACGACTGGCGGTTCTGGACAATACCGTAAAGATTCTCGTCCTTGATACCAGGATGGAAGAGGGAAACCAGTACAGGGACCTTGAGATATTCTATATGAAGAGAAGACCCTGGAAGACGGAAGGGGAACTGCCGCAATGAACATAAAGACAAGGCTTTTAAGGAAATTCATACCTCTTCTCGCAGTTTCTGCTTCAGTAGGAGCACTTACAGCAGCTCTTCTGGAGTTTGCAGGTTCCACGACCACCCTTTGGCAGAATGCTGCAATTGCTGTTGGCTATATTATCGCAGGGACCATTCTGGGAATGCTTCTGGTGGAAGTCCTTGACAGGAAGGGTATTGATATAATTGCACGGAACGAGAAGAAGGAGCTGCTTATAACAAAGCAGCCTGCGTATCTTCTGACGGTGATAGCACTGGCTGCGGCCTTTCTCCTCAATCTGAAGCATGGTTTGGGGTTTGCCCTCCTGGCCGCTATTCTTCTTGGGTTCAATTTCCTGATGGGGGTTACCAACGGAATCTTTGACTACAGGGAGAGTGTAACGAAGAATCTGCTTTACGGGGGAGCGGTTCCAATTGGACTGATGCTGATATATTCATATTATGTCAAAAGGTCTGAACCGGCCATACAGCTTGCCTGGACGGCTGGTTCCCTGTATTTATACACCTATCTTCTCTACATCAACAGGATGCAGCTGGATTCCATCATATTCTTCCGCAAATCCGTCAACATAGAGGACGGAAGGAAAATCAGGATAAAGAACGACATAATGATTTCCATCTATTACTGTGTTTATCTGGTTTTGTTCAATTTCAGGAGAATGATAGTGGTAACCAGGGAAATGGTTGAGAAATTCATAACCTGGATATTCATGGCGATGGAAAAGATATCTGACTGGCTTATAGTGGATATTCCGTCAATGGACAGGCAGCCGCTTGAAAAAGTGGATGATCTTGTAGAAGGTGAATTGATTACAAGACCACCCTGGATTGAAGTATTCATGCGGATACTCATGTATACCCTCTTTGCTGCAGTTTGCATAGCTCTGATTGCCGCAATAATAGGTTTCATTGTGAAGCTTGTCAAAAAAATACGTGAAAGCATGAGGATCAGTTATAATAAGAAAGCCAGTGAAACCAGATCCTCATCTGATGAATATGTGGAAGAAACCGAAATTGTTAAGGAAGAGAGGAACAACAGCATCCTGAGAACAAAAAAGAAGAAGCTGGTTTACAATCTCAGGGAACTTGGGAATATTCCCCTTGCTGCAGACAAGATAAGGTACCTCTACGGTTTTGTTCTTGAAAGACTGTATCACAGACATATTAAGATCGAAGCAAGTGACACTCCTGAAGAAATACTGGAAAAGGTTTCGAATGTCAGGAATGGAAGAAAGCTCAGTGAGATGGGATTTGAGGAGTTTACCCAAAGCTATGAGAGGGTAAGATATGGAAGAAAAGATATGGTTCCTGATGACAATCTTGTCAAAAAGGGAGAAGGATTTGAAAAAGCCATAGCACTGATGGAAGAAAACAAATAGGGCCGGAACCTGGGCTGTCCGTTGATTTGACATTTGCCATAAGCGTCAATATAATGTGTAAGGACCGGAAACTATCCATCCAGGATTGAGAATAATTTAAGACAGGTGACAGCCTGTTTTTTTACACAGGGAGAGAAGATGAAAGAAAAGAAATTTATTGAAGATATTTATCCAATGATTCCTTTGAGGGGAATAACCGTTTTCCCTCATATGACCATCCATTTTGATGTAGGCAGGGGGAAGTCAATTGCTGCCCTCGAAAGTGCAATGGAAGACAATCAGCTCATATTCCTCACGACACAGAAGGATGCCATGGTCGAGGAACCGGGGGAAGGTGACATTTTTACCACCGGAACCATTTCCAGGGTCAAACAGCTTCTTAGGCTGCCCGGCAAGACCGTGAGGGTCCTTGTGGAAGGTGTTGAGAGAGGCGAGATTGTTTCATATGAGACATCCGAACCGTTCTTCAGGACAGTTATCAGAACAGAGGTCCTGGAATCAGGAATTCCGTCCGAAAGGGAAGAAGCCCTCAGAAGAAAGGCAATCGAAGCCTTTGAGTCCTATGCTGCACTGGCAGGGAGAATTTCGCCTGATACGGTTTTTTCTATAATTACGACCGAGGATACGGACAAGCTTTCTGACATGATTGCAGGGAGCATGAACCTCAAGACCAGCCAGAGACAGGAACTGCTTGAAGAAAAGGACAGCCTGAAGAGGCTCTCCAGGCTCCTTCCTATAATATACAGCGAGATACAGATACTTGAGCTTGAAAAAGACATCTCATCAAAGGTAAAGGGACAGATTGATGAAATGCAGAAACAATATTACCTCAAGGAACAGCTCAAGATAATAAGGGAGGAACTGGGTGAATCGGATTCTGATGGAGACGATGAGATATCCGAATATTATGACAAGCTCGATAAGCATGAATACCCGGCTGAAGTGAAGGAAAAGATTGAGAAGGAACTTTCAAGGCTTGTGAGGATGAGTCCGATTTCCGCTGAGGCAACTGTTTCCAGGACATATGTGGAATGGTTGCTGAACCTCCCGTGGGACAAGACTACGGAGGAAAAACTTGAGCCTGCCGAAGCCAGGAGAATCCTTGAAAGGGACCACTATGGCCTTGAAAAGGTAAAGGAAAGAATAATAGAGTATATTGCTTCAAGGAAGATGGCAGAGGATTTCAACAGCCCCATACTTTGTCTTGTGGGGCCTCCCGGTGTGGGCAAGACGTCAATCGTAAAATCCATAGCAGAAGCCGTCAACAGGAAATATGTAAGGATGTCACTCGGAGGAGTCCGGGATGAAGCCGAGATAAGGGGCCACAGAAGAACTTATGTAGGGTCCATGCCCGGAAGAATTACAAAGGCCATAAGCCAGGCGGGAACAATGAATCCGCTTGTATTGTTTGATGAAATTGACAAGATGAGCAGTGACTTCAGGGGAGACCCTGCTTCAGCAATGCTGGAGGTACTGGATGCTGAACAGAATTACTCATTCAGGGACCATTACCTTGAAGTGCCCATGGACCTTAGGCAGGTCATGTTCATCACCACTGCAAACAGTACCGATACAATACCAAGACCCCTCCTTGACAGGATGGAGGTCATCTATGTTTCAGGTTACACAGGTGAGGAAAAACAGAACATAGCAAGGAAGTTCCTAATTCCAAAGCAGATGAAGAAACATGGTCTTAAAAAAAGCCAGCTCAGGATATCTGACAGCGCACTGACTGACATCATAAACAGCTACACAAGGGAGTCAGGAGTCAGGAGTCTCGAAAGGGAGATTGCTTCCGTGTGCAGGAAGGCGGTCACAAAACTCGTTGAAGAGAACATGAAATCCGTCAGTATCAGCTACAGGAACATTGAGGAATATTTCGGACCAAGGAAGTTCAACTATGAAATGGCACTGGAAAAGGACGAGATAGGGATAGCAAGGGGACTGGCCTGGACACCTGTAGGAGGAGATACTCTGTCAATTGAGGTCAATATCATGCCCGGTTCAGGCAAGCTTGAGCTTACGGGAATGCTTGGAGATGTCATGAAGGAATCCGCCAAGGCGGCATATGGATATATTCGGTCAAGGGCTGACAAACTTGGCCTGGACCCGGACTTTTACAAGGAACTTGACATTCATGTCCACGTACCTGAAGGTGCGGTTCCAAAGGATGGCCCATCCGCCGGTATTACACTTGCGACTGCAATTATATCAGCCCTTACAAAATTGCCGGTTAAAAAGGAAGTGGCAATGACAGGTGAGATAACCCTCAGGGGAAGGGTTCTTCCCATTGGAGGGCTCAAGGAAAAGCTCACTGCTGCAAGACGCGCAGGTATGAAGACGGTAATAATCCCTGAGATGAACAAGAGTGACCTTGCTGAAATACATAAGGAAATAATGGAGTCACTTGAAATAGTAACTGTAAAATCCATGGATCAGGTACTGGATATAGCGCTGATAAACAAATGAAATGGGAGTCCGCTTTGACGGACTCTTTTTCAATATGCTTTGGGAGGATTACTTGGACCCATATATTTTTCTGGCAATGGCAATACTGTTCCTGGCTGCGTCTGTGCAGGGCATAACAGGGTTCGGGCGTGCGTTGATTGCAGCTCCCCTGATTTCCTTATTCATACCTGCTGATGAAACAGTGATGATAATGATACTGATGGGTTTTGCATCTGCCATCGCCATGGTATCAAAGACCTACAAAAATGCCCACATAAAGAAAGTAATCCCGCTTATTGCCGCCGGAGTCATAGGCAGCATAGCTGGCGTACAGCTTCTTAGGATAATTCCCGTCGATGAGCTGAAGATAGCAATGGGGGTATTTGTAATACTGAGTGCCATTATACTAGCAACGGGAGTAAGGGTAAGGTTCAAAAGAGTCATACCGGCATACACCGTCGCCGGATTCATAAGCGGTCTTACAAACGGAGCTATTTCATTCGGAGGACCTCCCATAGTCCTTTTTCTGCAGAACCAGGATGAGTCAAAGGACTCATTCAGGGCAAATCTGTCGGTGTTCTTCCTTGTGATTGGTTTTACAGGGAGTCTGAACCTTTTGACCAGTGGTATGCTGACCGGTCAGATAGCACTGAAGGCACTTTTGCTTCTGCCCGCTACCATCGGGGGGACATACCTTGGGAACTTCCTGTCCGGGAAATTCGAGGAAAGTATATTCAAGAAACTGGTCTTGTCCATACTGGTCTTGTCAGGGGTAATGGCAATAATAATGACACTTCTATAGGAATCAGTCATAATATTTTGCTAAATATGATAATATATTTCTTTACAATCCGTATCCTGTGTTTTATACTTGATAAAATTTATTCACAATAACTTTTTGAAAAGGAGGGTGCTGATGAAGACAATTGCACAGATCAACCAGAAGATCAAAGACGGCAGAGCTGTAGTGGTTACAGCGGAAGAAATCATTGGAATTGTTGATGAAAAGGGCTATGAACAAGCCGCTGAATTAGTGGATGTAGTGACGACGGGGACCTTTGGACCTATGTGCTCGTCAGGCGTATTCATAAATTTCGGCCATTCTGACCCTCCTATCAAGATGAAGACGGTTTCATTGAATGATGTGCCGGCATATGCCGGACTCGCTGCTGTGGATGCCTACATAGGAGCCACCGAAGTATCAACAACAAAAGGGATGGCATACGGCGGAGGTCATGTAATACAGGAGCTGGTTGCAGGCAAGGACGTAAGGCTGAAGGCATTTGCGGATGGAACAGACTGTTATCCAAGGAAGAGCATTGAGACAACCATTAACAAGTACAATGTGAATCAGATCTACATGTATAATCCAAGGAATGCCTACCAGAATTATCCTGCGGCTACAAATTCCACAAAGAAGACCATATATACCTACATGGGAACATTGCTGCCTGAGTTCGGAAACATCACATATTCGACATCAGGTGAACTGAGTCCTCTGCTGAATGACCCGTATTACAGGACCATTGGTCTTGGGACAAGGATATTCCTCGGTGGAGGAGAGGGTTATGTAACGTGGCAGGGAACACAGCATAATCCCGAACAGGCAAGGGGAGAGAATGGAGTACCGGTAAGTCTTGCAGGCACCATAGCTGTTACCGGTGACCTCAGGGGAATGTCAGAGGAGTTCGTCAGGGGAGCAGTCTACGACAGATACGGAGTCAGCCTGTTTGTGGGAATAGGAGTTCCAATTCCCATACTTGATGAGGAAATGCTAAGATTCACGGCAGTCAGAAACAGTGAAATTATTACTTCAATTGCAGATAAAAGCGGACAGGTTAAACTGAGCGAGACATTCACATACGAGCAGCTGCAAAGCGGAAGTGTTGAGTTCAAGGGAGAACAGGTAAGGACATCACCCCTTTCCAGTATAAGCAAGGCAAGGGAAATAGCAGGCATATTGAAGGAATGGATAGAAAAAGGCGACTTCCTGCTGACTGAAGCAGTTGCACCCCTTCCACTGAAGAACAAGATCAACAAGCTTGAGATCAGGGAGGTGAAATGATGAAAAAGATTAAGGTGAAATTACATTTTCCAAGGAAGTGGATCAGCAAACCTCTTATGTCAGAAGTCATTTCAAGGTATGGGATAGTTTTCAACATACTCCATGCAGATATAAGTTATGACAGTGAAGGTACACTGATTGCAGAGATATCGGGTAATGATGATGCTGTAGAGAATGCACTTGAGTACATAGATTCAGTCGGTGTCAGATACAAACTCTACAATAAATCAATCATACGCAGGGAGGATGAATGTATCCACTGCGGAGCATGTACCGCAGTCTGTCCTTCAGCTGCACTTACCATGGATGCTGACAACAAACTCAACTTTGACAAGGAGAAATGCCTTGTATGTGAACTATGCATAAAGGCTTGTCCGCTTGGTATAATAAGTACGGAGTTTTGATCCGGAGAAGAAATGTACCAGAAAAGATCCTACAGAAGTTTATTCAGCAATGAACTTGTTATGTTTGATGTATGTGTCGGTGAGACTGACCTGCAGATAGGCTGTACAAGGGACCTGACGGCATTGGCGTTGGCAGGTGTACGAAAGGCAAGGAGTATACTGAATCATTATATTGACAAGTACCCTGTGTTTTTGACTGCACTTGCCCCAATGCCTGTTGATGGGTCTGCCCCCATTCTTATCCAAAAAATGCAAAAAGCCGGCAAGGCTGCCGGGACCGGTCCCTTTGCTGCTGTTGCAGGAGCCATAGCCCAGTATGTCGGTGAAATTCTTCTGGAGGAGTCGGGACAGGTTTTCGTGGAAAATGGCGGGGATATCTTCATGGCGTCTGAATCAGAGCGTACCATTGGTATATATGCCGGCAAATCACCTCTGTCAAATAGAATAGCCATAAAAATCAATGATGGACAGTTCCCACTGGGTATCTGCACATCATCGGGAACGGTGGGTCATTCACTGAGCTTTGGAAAAGCTGACGCTGTTACGGTACTTTCAAGGGATGTCGCTCTGGCTGATGCTGTTGCAACAGCCACGGCAAACAGAATCAGTACCAATGCGGATATTGAACCGGCACTTTCGTTTGCAATGGGAATCGAAGGAATCACCGGTGTCCTGGCAATCATTGGTGACAGACTGGGTGTCCTCGGAAACATTGAACTTGCTAAGGTATCAAATCAAGGATAGAATAAATAAAAAACGGTAGAGCTATGAGAAACAAAATCAAAAAAGCAGACAGGATAGTAATCAAGGTTGGTACATCCAGCCTTACCTACGGAAACGGGAAAGTAAACATCGGAAGCATTGAGAAGCTTGCGAGAAAGCTTGCCGATCTCTCCAACATGGGCAGGGAGATAATTCTTGTGACATCCGGGGCAGTCGGGATTGGAATGGGTAAACTTAATATTGAAAAGCGTCCTGCTGAGGTTACGGAACGTCAGGCTATAGCTGCTGTCGGTCAGACAGAATTAATGCATCTGTATTCAAGACTCTTTTCTGAATATGGTGTCACAGTCGGCCAGATTCTTCTTACAAGGGATGTCTTCGCCCATGGTACATCGAAGGTAAATGCACAAAACACATTTGAAAGTCTGCTGAAGAAAAAAATAATTCCCATAGTCAATGAAAATGACTCCGTTTCAACGGAAGAACTTGAATTCGATGAGAACAGTACTTTCAGTGAAAATGATATGCTTGCAGCTTTGGTGTCGGTACTGACAGGGGCAGACCTTCTGATAATTCTCTCAGACCAGGATGGCTTTTACACAGGCGACCCGAGAAAAGATAACACTGCAGTCATACTGGAGTCAGTGACAGATATAAATGGAGAGATACAGCGATTTGCAGGTGGCAATGGAACGGCTTATGGAACCGGAGGAATGATAACAAAGCTTAACGCTGCAAAGGTATGCATGGAAAACAATGTAAGTGTCGTCATTGCCAATGGGTCCAATATGGACAACATAGAAGGAATAATAAAAGGGGAGAAAATCGGCACTTTATTTGTCGGGAAGGTATAGATGGATTATTTATCGGAACTTGGTAAAAAAGCGGTGAAAGCCGGAAAATTCCTGGCTTCTGCTTCTACTGTAAAAAAAGACCGGGCATTGCTTGAGATGGCTGATGCCCTTGAAATCAATACTGAAAAGATACTGGCAGAGAATGAAAAGGATTTGATTGTTGCTGCAGAAGAAGGTATGACTACAGCATTCATGGACAGGCTGAAACTTGATGAAGCAAGAATTAAGTCAATGGCTGCAGGTTTAAGGGATGCTGCGGCACTCAAAGACCCCATTGGTGAAAGCCTTGAGCAGTTTGACAGACCGAATGGACTTCATATCGAAAAAATCAGGGTACCTCTGGGAGTAATCGGAATCATTTATGAAGCAAGACCAAATGTTACTTCCGATGCAGCCGGTCTGTGTCTGAAAACAGGGAATTCTGTCATCCTGAGGGGTGGAAGCAGGGCATTGAAATCCAACATGGCGATAGTGGATGTCATGAGGAATGCACTGGAGGGAATTGGTTTTCCTGCAGACTGCGTCCAGCTTGTCAGGGATACCGACAGGGCAACGGCTGTTGAAATGATGAGACTTAATGAATACATTGATGTTCTGATACCAAGGGGAAGTGCATCCCTTATAAATGAAGTTGTAAAGAATTCAACAGTACCTGTGATAGAAACCGGCATCGGCATCTGCCATGTATATGTAGCAGAGGATGCTGACATTGATATGGCTGTAAACATAACAGTAAATGCAAAGACATCAAAACCCAGTGTCTGCAACGCCGCAGAGGTTTTGCTTGTGGATGAGGCAATTGCAGAAAAATTCCTTCCGTTGGTTGCAGAAGGTCTGGACAAATATAAGGTTGAGCTCAGGGGATGTGAAAAGACACTTCGGATATTGCCCGGTGCTGTAAAGGCATCATCAACGGATTTCGATACGGAATTCCTTGATTACATCATGGCTGTCAGGGTTGTATCCGGGATTGATGAGGCAATCAATCACATCAACACCCATGGTACCGGTCATTCAGAGGCAATAGTTACATCGGACCCGGACAAGACCAGGAGATTCCAAAATGAAGTTGATGCCGCCGCTGTATATTCAAATGCGTCTACAAGATTCACGGACGGTGGGGAATTCGGTATGGGAGCGGAAATAGGCATAAGCACCCAGATGCTCCACGCAAGGGGTCCCATGGGTCTCAGGGAACTCACTTCCTACAAATACATAATAACCGGAACCGGTCAGACAAGATAACAAAAGCCAATCATCCCAAGGACAATTGGTCAAAAAAAGCCAAACATCCCAAGGATGATTGGTCAAAAAAAGCCAAACATCCCAAGGACGATTGGTCAAAAAAAGCCGAAGATCCCAAGGATGTTCGGCTTTTTTAATCAGGGTTGGGTTGTTTCGGTGGGGGGCGGTGTTGTAACCGGGAGGCCGGTTTCGGGGTCGATTTCAACTATTACAGTGTCTTCTTCCACCGGTGGCATTCCATGCACCGTACAGTATTCTCCGGGTAATATTTCATAGGGCAT
>DAINQB010000047.1:18594-20030 GCA_036743175.1 Bacillota bacterium
TTGCAAAGGTCAGTTGCTACTTTTCCTGAATAAATGCAGATTTCACGTTCGACCAGGCCTGAAGTGGGTTTTTCAAAATCCTTTGGGGTAAGGTTTTCATGAACCTTTTCCATTACCGCATCCCAGATGTACTGTGCCTGGTTATACTCACCATCATAATAGTAAGCACCTGTTTCCTCGTTTTTCCTTCTCTCCCCAATTACCAGCTCTATGGGCATTATACGATTGTCATATCCATACCATACAGCGGCTGTATAATAAGGAGTATAACCTACAAACCATTTGTCAAGATGGTCACTGGTTGTACCTGTTTTTCCTGCTACAGGCATTGCACCGTCCTGCAGGCTGATCCTGCCGTAGGCCGTACCAACATGTGGGTAATGCGAAGTTGCAGAAGAGGTTATTTCCTTAAGTATGTCAGTCATGATATACGCAGTCTGGCTCCTGTATACAGCCTCGAAATCAGGCTGGGCCTTGTAGATTACATCATCCCTGTAGTTTTTGATTTCAGTGAAGGTATAGGCATCTATGAAGACTCCCTGGTTGGCAAAAGTCGCAAAGGCATTGGCCATTTCAAACGGGCTTACACCTCTTGCAAGACCTCCTGTGGCCGTTGAAACCGTAGAATCATCAAAGATTACATCACTTCTGAAAATACCGACCTTTTCAAGGAAATAGACGGCATTGTCTCTTCCAAGATATTCACTCCACACCTTTGCTGCAACTACATTTATTGATGACTTGATGGCATTTCTGAGGGATACCAGTCCCACGAATGTCCTGTCATAGTTCCTCGGATATATTTCCTCGGGATTCTTGGGGTCGAGATATGAAGGAACATCATCAAAGACAGTGGCGGCAGTAATGAGTTCAAGTTCAAGGGCCGGACCATATACAGCTATTGGCTTGAAGCTGGAACCTGGTTGCCTTTCTATTGAAGTTGCACGGTTCAAGGTCCTGTTGCTTGTCTTTTCACCATTTCCACCATACATGGCAACAACCTGCCCTGTGGACTGATCGATGATGACCATGGATGCCTGGGGCAGTTCACCGTATTTATATGCATCCTTGTTCATTATCTCACCTGTTGCCGTAAGTGTGGGGAAGTAGCTGGAATCCGTGAAAACCTCATCCATTGCTGCCTGAACATCCGGGTCAAGGGTTGTATATATGTGAAGTCCGTTGTTGTATAGCTTTTGCTCAGCATAGAATTCAGTTGTACCATCGATCTCCATGAGTTTTTGTATTACGTCGTCTATGACCTGCTCTATGAAATATGAAGTGGGGTTATATGTCTGCAGGGTAGTATCCCGGGGCTGTATCTCAACCTCGTATGTTCTATACTTGTCATGGTCTTCCTTGCTGATGAATCCAAGCTCATACATCTTGTCAAGGATGTTCTTCATCCTGTTCAGGGTGTTTTCATAACCCTTTTC
>DAINQB010000048.1:0-1876 GCA_036743175.1 Bacillota bacterium
AGAGGATTTCGACCTGGCATTTGCATACGAAGCCATGGCAAGGGCATATTCCCTGCTGAATGATTCATACCACAAAAACATAAACTTGGATAAGGCATCCAACGTTACCATCTCAGACACAGAAAACAGGGATTACCTTTCTTCCGAATTGAAAACAATAGCTTAATTATCTTGTAATGCCATAAGGCCAGCTGCTGATACCACCCAGGTCATGTACGTTCTTATAACCCATTCCCGAAAGAAGTCCTGCTGCACTTCTGCTTCTGCTTCCACTGAGACAGTAAACCAGGATTGGTTTTTCTTTGTCCGGAAGTTTATTTTTTGCATCGGATGACAGTCTGTCAAGTGGAATAAGTAATGCTCCTTTTATATATCCCTGCTCAAATTCACCGGGGGTCCTGACATCCACAAGGGTCGCTTCCCCTTTTTCAATCATTTCCCTGGCTTTGTCAGGGCTTATCCTGTTGCTGCCCATAAGTCTGCTGAAGAACATATATTAACACTCCTTGTTTGTATTCCATGGTAGTTTACCCATTGAAAAACATTTTACACAAATATTTTAAATTTGTATTGACGTTAATAATATACTATGTTATTTTTAACATAGTTTTTAAATAACATAAGGAGAAAGCAGATGTCACTGAAGCACACAATACTTGGTTTCCTCAGCTGGAGACCGCTGACCGGATATGAGCTTAAGAAGTATTTTACTGAGACAGAGTTCATTCCCTGGTCCGGGAACAACAATCAGATTTATAAAACCCTTGTTGAGCTTGACAAGGAGGGGCTGGTTACAAAGGAAGTAATCCAGCAGGAGAACTATCCCGCCAGAAAGGTATACCACATAACCGAAGCCGGGAAGTCGGAACTCAACGACTGGGCAAAGTCAAAGCCTGATGTACCGCAGACAAAAAGTACTTTTCTCATTCAGCTTGCCTGGTCGGATGGCCTGGAGAAAGCAGAGATAGAGAGAATGATTGATCTATATCAGTATGAGATTGAAATGCAGCTTGCCATGTGCAACGAAAGATTGAAAAGAAAGACAGTCTTCCCAGAAAAGAATCCAAGGGCTGAATTTTTCTGGGAAATGCTTTGGCAGAACAGGATAAGTTCATACCAGAATGAGCTCAACTGGCTGACAAGGCTGAGAAATGGTCTTTCAGCTGCGGGAAGGGAGTAACACCATGACTGAATCAATTTTCAAAACAGCAGAAGGAAAAAAGCAGTTGCTTGATTTTTATGACCGGATGATAGCAGCATCCGGTCTCGACATTGATGAGACTGACGTCGAAACCAGTGCCGGGACAACCCATGTGCTTTCTTATGGGAAAGCTGACCTTCCTCCTCTTGTGCTTTTGCACGGAAGCACATCAAACGCAGCCACCTGGATTTCAGATTTCACTGTTTACGCAAGGGAATTTCATGTCCATGCAATTGATATGCCGGGAGAACCGGGCAAATCCGCGGAAACCAGGATGTCCTGGAAGAACAATGAATATCCTGACTGGCTGCTTCAGGTGCTGGATACCCTTGGCTTGGAAAAACCTTCTTTTGTGGGCCTTTCTCTTGGAGGCTGGGTTGCACTTAAGTTTGCTTCGGAATATCCGAAAAGAACAGGTAATGTAGCATTGATTGCACCGGGAGGTATTGCAACCCCTAACATGGGTGCTATTTTCAAACTTGTCAGATACCAGAAAGAAGGACAATCCGGAGTAGAAAAGACAATTAAGATGCTCTTCCCCGATGATTTTGATTCTCCGGAAGTAATAGAGTTCTTTTCCCTTATCAACAGTAACTTCAACACAAGGGTTGAGGCAGTGCCAAGGCTTGATGATGAAACCATTTCAAGAATCAGGTCCCATGTATATATGCTCTG
>DAINQB010000048.1:1976-3393 GCA_036743175.1 Bacillota bacterium
GCCATGTGCCATACCAGGTGGTAGTATTTGAAGGCTTTCTTTGAATAGAAGAAGGCTCCTATGGAGTACATTATTCCACCGGTGAAAATCATTGAAATGAGTTCCAGGCTGGCTTTTCTGAAAAACAAAGGAAAGAAAGCCACAATGGTCCATCCCATTATCAGATAAATTGCTACGCTTGATTTCGGATCTTTCCTGTTCAATATGACTTTCTGAAGTATCCCGGCTATGACCATTGCCCACTGTATGCAGGTTATGAGTATTCCCTGCCAGCCTCCTATTACAGAAAGTGCTATCGGTGTGTAGCTTCCCGCAATTGCCACATAAATGAATATATGGTCAAATATCTTGAAGACATGCTTGTGTTTCGTATCCTTTGCCATTGAATGATAAAGAGCCGAGGCAGAGAGCATCAGGAAGACAGAAATCATGAATATGGATACACCTATGGCATCCAGAAGGTCTCCCCTTGAGTAAACCCAGATTATTGCAAACGGCATGGAAAACAATGCCAGGCCTGCCATTACACCATGACTGACCACATTGGCGACTTCCTCACCGAAAGTATACAAGTATTGCTTTTTTTCTTTTTTCTTTTTCATTTGTCCTCCGAATCTATTACACACTGACACAAAATCGTAAGTCATTGGTCTTCATCTTACCCACCACTGTCAGCAATATCTTTATATTATTCCATGTCGCATGTTCAGATTTTAAAATCCAGCAATGACATATAATGGGATGGAATCTCAAAGAGTCCCCCGTCACATCCGTAGAATCCTGACAGATCGAATATTCCATTGTCTGCATCCACCCAGGAACCGCTGCCCATTGGATGATATCCCTTGAGCCTGTCCCAGTCAGTGTAGTTCATGTTTCCATTGGATTCGAGAAGGCCTATATCAACACAGTCCAGGCTCGAAATACGGGCAGCAAGGTTTCTGTTCCATTCAAGCTGCCATGGTGCAACCGTAAGGTCTGCAGTGAAGCACTTGATTCCTTTGTCTGTTGCAGCCTTTAAAATCCTCAGGCTTTCACTCAGGGTCTTGGCTACCGGTTTCAAGGCCACAGCCCTGTAGCCCTGCTGGAATTTAATCAAAGAATCTTCCACCGAATGAGCACTCTCATCTATGGCAAATACACATGGCAGTCCTGCTACATCTGCTTCATTCAATTCATCAAATGGTTCTTCGAAAACACCTACATGCCTGAGTATATCCTTGGATTCCAGAAAATCAAGCAAACCCTCAAGCTGTCCCCTGTCCTTGTACATGCCGTTGGCATCAAGGTAGAGGACAGGTTTTCCGCTTTTGGAATAAGCAGTAGAATAATCTTTTGCAAGATTCCAGATTTCAAGTACCCGCTCCTTGTCCCAAAGAGGTTCCTTTCCAATTTTAACCTTCAGGAAAAAGCTTCC
>DAINQB010000048.1:3493-20007 GCA_036743175.1 Bacillota bacterium
TAGCACTTATTGAACAACCATTCATTTGCTTTCAGCGGATCATCAAAGTCCGTTCCCTTCAGTTTTTCCAGGGCATATGAGGTAAGCCTGTGCATGAGCTCATTTCCCCTGTCCTGCCCATATTCAGCAAAGACCGATGCATCAGACCAAAGTACACTTTGTACTGCGATACCAAGGGTCCTTTCACCGCCGGATTCAAGACCCACTATGGTCTGCCAGAGTCCGTCGGCATAATTACCCTTGAAACCAAAGGGACTTTTGAGTTTCTCAGCTTCAATTCCTATCGCCGTCCTGTCAATCTTCATCAGACATCAAGCTCCTCAGGTTTAATCAATGCCGGTCTGCCCGTGGAAAGGGACTCCAGAACCTTGTAGCTTATAAGGGCACCGGCAAGGGCAACATTCAGACCATTGGGGGCTTCTGTATCATTCAAAATTGCATCAGCAAGCTGGTCAAGTTCCACCATCTGACCCTTGTCGACCTTGTCAAAATTGTAATCAATCCTGTCATGGCCTTCAAAGCCATAGTATGACATTTCCCTGAAACCATTTATATATATTGCCTTGTTGTCGCAGTATATTTCTGTTGCTTCCTTTTCAAAGAGAGCACATCCGGCACTGGCAATCAATGTTGTACTTACAGAACCATCCTCAAAGGTTATGGTTACATTTGCACTGTCAGGAATCTTGACTATGTCTTCATTCAGGAATGTCCCCCCTGCGGCATAGACCGATACCGGCCTGCTGTCCATCAGCCTGCAGAACAGGTCGAATATGTGGCATCCCTCACCAATGAACCTGCCTCCTCCGATTTCCGGAAGATGGGTCCAGTGACTTTCAGGGAACGGAGCCTGAATCCTGTGATAAGCCATTACCTTGCCGTCAAGTGTGTCAAGAAGTTCCTTTGCCTTTGTCACCATAGGTGCAAGGCCCCTGTTGTATCCGATTGTATATTTTACATTGTTCTTTCTGACAGCTTCGATGACCTTCACACAATCAGCATAATTCAGGGCCATGGGCTTTTCACACATTATGTGTTTTCCTGCATTGGCTGCCCTTATGCATAGGTCAGCATGGGAATCATGACGGGTTGTTATGAAAACAAGGTCTATGTCAGGGTCCCCAAGGATTTTTTCCACCTCAGTAGTATAGTACTGAGCCGAAGTCTTTTCAGCAGCCGCCTTTGCTGCATCTTCATTGATGTCCATCACAGCCTTTATTTCATACTTGGGATTCCCCATGAGAATAGGCATATGCATATTCTGTGCAAATCCTCCGCAGCCGATGAAACCTGTTGTTACTTTCTTCATGTTGTTACCCCCTGAAAAAATCTTATTGATATTATATCATGTGGTCCGGTGTCTTAAGTAATTCCTTTATTGGAATACTGCGTATCCTCAGCCTGTTGAGGCATCCCTTGTCCTCATGGCTTCCCGCACAATATGCCAGGAGCATGTTCTCTTTGGTAAAATGTATCGCTGTGTAGCAATAACCGCTGTCTTGATCATCCTCCAGTACAATGGGTTCGCTGAATGTCCTGCAGCCGTCACTGCTTGTCCTTAGCACAAGAGGTGTCCTCCCCCATCCGTATTTTGGCCCATCCTTTGGTGTCGGAACCGGGTTATACACTGCCACGAAGACTTCAGTTCCCGGAATCCTCTTGATTGAAAGAGGTGATGCAGGTGATGTGAAATCCGATGGTACAAATGGTTCCCAGTTCATTCCGTAGTCATACGAGTGTGATATATACTGGCATCCGAGGTCCGTCCTTGCGTAGCAGAAAAGATGCCCCTCTTCAATCTCAACGACTCCCGGCTCCTGGAGACCTGTTTCTGTTGTCATATTCAGTGCTCCGAAATCAGGAGCTTCGAGGAATGTATCCCCATCGTCATCGGAATAGAAGAACCTGGCTACACCTTTGTTGCTGAATGACTTCCAGCTCATTGGATCAGGACCCACGCACCGGTGATATGCCGTTGGAATGAATATTTTGCCATCAGACAGCTTCACTACCCTGTCATTGTTTGTTACAAAATATCCCGGATAATTGATGCAGTATCCGGGGTCAGAAAAGGTCTTTCCTTCATCAGACGAAACCCTCATTACAAGCCTTGCGTCATGAAACCCCATCCTGACTATATGAAAGATTGCCAGTCTTTTCTCATCCAGACGCACAAAGGATACACTCATAATGTTTTTTGCTCCGAGCTCTTCCTTTGTAAAAAGGGTCCTCATATCCTTGAATGACTGCCCGTTGTCATATGAATATATGGCAACTATGTCGGCATCCACATCGTCTCCACCGTGGTCTCCCCTGAATCTGCTGTATGCGAACATAATCGTTCCATCGGCAAGCTCAATGAATGCACCTTCGCTGTTCCTTGGATTATTCTCCCCCGGCGGGATGTCCGTAATGATTTTACCCTGCATTTTCAACACTCCTTTTCCTTAGATTCGAAAATGAATATACAGCAAGTCCTGTCCATATGAATATGAATGTAACAACCTGGTTCAGATTGAAGGTATCACCAAGTATAAGATTGGAAACAAGCATCAGTGTCGGAGCTATATATTGCAGGAATCCTACTCTTATAAGAGGGATTCTTTTTGCTCCTTCTGAAAAGAGCAGCAATGGGATCATGGTTGCAGCACCGGACAGGACTATCAGAATATCAGTCCCCGCCCCTTGCTGAGTGAATGCCAATCCATCCTGCATCCCGATTACAGCCAATGCCGTAAGGCTCACGGGGAACAGCACTGTAGACTCAACTGCAAATGATTGTACAGAAGTCATCTTCATTGTCTTCTTGTACAAACCATAAAGGGCGAATGTCACTGCAAGTGTAAGTGAAACAACGGGAATCCTGCCAATGGTTATAATGTAATATATAACCCCACATGTGACTATCGCCAGCGCAATGGCCTGCCCTTTGTCCAGCCTCTCCTTAAGGAAAATTACTCCAAGAAGAATACTGGCCAAGGGATTGATATAATAACCCATGCTTGCCTCGGTTAAATTACCGTTTGACATCGCAATAATAAACACTGTCCAGTTGATTGCAAGCATCAGAGAACCAAACATAATGAGCATAAGATTCCTTTTGTCCTGAATCACCCTGTAAACATTGAGTTTTCTTGTGAAAATAAGGACAATGAAGATGGTCAGGAATGAAAAAGCAACTCTGTAGGCTGTGATTTCAGCACCTGAAAGATTCGAAAGAAGACTCCAGTAAAGGGGCATGATACCCCACCAGATATATGAAGCAGCCATTATAATGGTGCCTTTTTTCAATTCAGACACAAGTCCCTCCGGGTGTTTTCTTAAAGTTTATCACAATTATGCATGAAGCCCGGGATTATATCAACAAATCCTCTATTTGTTTTCTTTGGTCTATGAACTGCTTTTCATAAACAGACTCAGGACTCCTGGGGCGTCCCATGGCAGGAAGTACCGTCTTCAGTATCTTTGAGGGCAGGTTGTCCATTATGTATATTCTGTCAGAAAGCAGCAGTGCCTCCTCGATGTCATGGGTTACAAACAGCACACTCTTCTTATGTTTGTTCCATACTTCCAGAAGCCATCTCCCCATGGTTTTCCTTGTGATTGCATCGAGGGACGAGAATGGTTCATCAAGCAGCAGTATATCCCTGTCCTCAAGATAAGTCCTAAGAAGCGCTGCCCTCTTAGCCATTCCACCTGAAATTTCACCGGGCATGGAACCCTCGAATCCCTGAAGTCCGAATTCCTGGAATATAGCCTTCAGTTCATCTGTATACTCCGGTTTTCTTCCGCTCCTTATTTCAATGGGAAGCAGAACATTTGAAAGTATATTTCGCCACGGCATCAATGTGCTGCTTTGTCTCAGATATGAGATTTCGCCGGATACTGAAATCCGTCCCGAATCTATACCTGTAAAACCGGCGATGGTCCGAAGCAGGGTGCTTTTGCCACATCCGCTGGGACCTATAATGGAGACAAACTCATTTTCGCCAAGTTCTATGGTTACATCCTCAAGGACACTGAGTTTTCCATCAGGTCTTTCAAATGATTTGAAAATGTTTGCAACTTCTACCTTAATCATTTAAAAATTCGTTTGTAAACGCCTTTCCTGTATCAAGATCCCCTTCAATGAACCCGTTTTCAAGCATCCAGTCAGTGTATCTATCCCAGACTGCCTTGTCCTGGAATCCCCAGTATGGAGCATCGGCTATATATTTGTCAGCAAGATATTCCTGGCTTGCCAGCACAAGTCCCTCATCCAGCTCCGGTGCATATTTCAGAAGGATGCGAGCGGCTTCTTCAGGATTTTCCACTGCAAACCTATAGCCCTTGGAAGCTGCTTCCATGAATTTACCCACCATCTCTTTGTTACCGTTGATATTCTCTTCAGCTGCAATTATTACAGGTGTATAGTAATCGAATACATCCGAGTAATCCACCATGTCAAAGTAGCTTACATCATATCCCTTCAGTCTTGCATCAATCAGGGTCCATCCTGCAAATACCCATGCGAAATCCACTTCCCCTGCATCAGATGAGGCAAGGAAGTCCGTATCACCCATGGTCACTATTTCAACCTTTGAAGGATCCGCTCCGTTTTGTTCCATGAGATACCTGACCGTTGCTTCCTCAATTTCAGTTCCCCAGCCACCGTACTTCATTCCTTCGAAGTCAGCAGGACCTTTGATTCCCTTTTCCGTCATCGAGATGAAACCTGACGTATTGTGCTGGATTACGGCAGAAAGGGATACTATCGGCATTCCCTGGGCACGGGCAAAGGTCACATTTTCCTGATAGCTTATTCCGAACTGGGCAGTATTGGCAGCCACCAGCTGCTCTGCAGTTCCATCAGCCGGCTGGATTATTTCAACATCCAGTCCTGCTTCATTAAAATACCCTTTATCCAGGGCAACGTAGATGCCGGTATGATTTGTGTTCGGTGTCCAGTCCAGTACAAAGGTCACCTTGTCGGGGTCATTTGTACAACCTGAGTATGCCAAAAGCATTGTTACGGCCAGTATAATCACCAGCCCCTTTTTGATGATTCTGTTCATTTCCATGTGATGAATTTCCTTTCCAAATATACAATTGCCCTGAACAGCAATATACTTAACAATGAAATAATTATTATGTCGGCAAATAGTGCCGCAGTCCTGAATGAGCTCATGGCCCTTGTCATATATATTCCAAGACCCTTCGATGCTCCGGTCCATTCGGAAATCACAGCTCCCATTACAGCATATGCAGCGGAAATCTTAAGCCCTGAGAAGAAGAAAGGCAGTGAACCGGGCACCTTGAGCTTTGTGAATATCTGTATTTTGGTTGCTTTCATTCCCCTCATCATCTCAAGGAGATTGTCGTCCACGGATTTGAAACCCTGAACCAGACTGACGGTTACCGGGAAGAACACAACCAGTATTACAAGTATGATTTTGGGAAGCATGCCAAAACCGAACCAAATCGCAAGCAGGGGTGCCAGTGCTACCAGAGGTATGGTCTGGCTGAACACCGCAAACGGCATGAAAATTCTTTCAATGGTCATGCTGCTGTCTATCAGAACTGCCATCAAAACAGCAACCAGAACTCCGGAACTGAATCCCAGGATGGTTTCAAGAAGGGTAACCACGGTATGTCCCAGAAGAATCTCCCATGACCTTGCAAATTCCAGAAGAACAGCAGATGGAGCAGGTAGCCTGTATTCAGGTGTCTTTGTTATGCTTACGATACTCTCCCATGCTATTACAAACACCAGAAAAGCCAGTACAGGATATATTTTATTTTTTATTTCAGTCTTTTTCACTGCTTATACCATCTACCCGGGCATGCTGAAAGAGTTTTGATTCCAGTGACGATGATAAAAAAGAAATACCGCCCTGGCGGCGGTAAATACAAATGTCATTTCCTACGCCGGCATTACCCGGATCAGGTCTGGTGGTCGGATCGAATCCCTCTCAGCCGCTTCTTTGGCTCCCACATGCTATTATCTTGTCCAATTATATTATCAAATAATCAATGCTTTGTCAAATTTGTGTATTACCATCCATTTCAACCAGTAGTTTATAGGTGTATAACAGCTGTCTCGGGACATGGAATGCACCTTTGTACATCGTTCCCTTAACTTCCATAGCCACAGAACCATCCCTGTGCAGGTAACCGAACCATTCTCCGTTTTCGGGATCGGAAAACTTATCAAAAGAATATCTATGAGCTGTTTCAAACATTTCCTCATATTTCTTTTCACCGGTAAGGTGGTGGGCAAGCAGTGAAGCATATAGGAGTTCATTATGGGGCCACCAGTATTTCATGTCCCATTCCATTTTTTCAGGTGGATATCCTTTTAAATCAAGGAAGGAATAAAGCCCACCGAATTGCCGGTCCCACCCTCTTTCAAATGACCATTCCAGTATTTCCAGGGCCCGTTCAAGAAGCTCAGTATCTCCTCTGTATCTGCTTTCCTCCATGAGGAACCATGAGGTTTCAATGGCATGGCCCGGGTTCAGAAGCCTACCTTCGGGAGTGTCTATGATGCTGCCGTCGGGTGCTACGGTTTCCATCAGAACCTTATACTCAGGTTTCACGAATTTTGTAAGGATGATGTCCTTCAGCCTGTAGATCAAATCATCGTACTCATCTGTATGGTCCTGGCATTCCCTCAGAATCTGCGCAGTTGCAATAAGTATCATCGGAACAGAATGACCTGTCATTGGCCTTGTTGCAGGATCGACCTTCGCAGGTACCAGTTCAGGGTCGGGATTGAAATAGTAGCCGCAGGTTCTTTCGAAAAGTTTCCTTGCAAAGTCCATGGCTTCCCAGTCGCCTGAAGCCCTTGAGTATTCCGCTGCTGCAATTATCATGAAGGTTTCGCTGAAATAGTATCTTCTCATTCTAAGGGGAAGCCCTTCGCGGGTTACGCTGAAATACATCTTCCCCCTGGAATCAAAGCCATATTTTCTGAGGAAATCATATCCATGTTTTGCAAGGTCAAGCCACTCGGGACGCTTCTCAAGGGTATTGTAAAGCCGGGCAAAGATCCAGCACTCACGGGCCTCGAGCCATATCATCTTGTCGTCACCTACTATATCCCCCTTTGTCCCAAGGTAATGGATATAGCCGCCATATTCCCTGTCAATTGAGTACCTTTCCCAAAAAGGCATTACATTGACAAGCAGTTCCTTCTCATAGATATCCTTTAGTTCCTTAATTCTGCTTCTTTCCATTTTATTCCCCCGGCTTAAAAGCCACAGTTTATGTCTTTGCCTTCCGACAGGATTCTTCCCATTGCAGCCTTGTCTGCCACAACCGTTACATCGGCATGATACTGAAGGATGGATCCAGGTACCCTCGGGTTTGTATTTTCAAAGAATGATTTGTAAAGTGCATCCGCCTTGTTTTCACCATATGATACCAGTACGATTTTCTTTGCCCTCATTATGGTTCCGGTTCCCATGGTCAGCGCTTTTGTCGGCACTTCATCAATGGAGCTGAAGAATCTGGCATTGGCTTCCCTCGTGTCCTTGGTAAGATTGACTACATGTGTATTGGTTGCAAAATTATCAGAAGGTTCGTTGAATCCTATGTGGGCATTCCTTCCGATTCCCAGAAGCTGCATGTCGATCCCACCGAGCATTTCAATCCTTTTCTCATATTCCAAAACTTCCATCCACAGATCTTCAGCAAGTCCGTTCGGAACATGGGTATTCTCCATTTTTATATTGATGTGATTGAATAGATTTTCATTCATGAAGTGCCGGTATGACTGTGGGTCGGAAGCCCCAAGCCCCACATACTCATCAAGGCTAACAGTTTTGACTGCGGAAAAGTCCAGAAGTCCCTCACTGTGCCATTTGATAAGATTCCTGTATATACCCACCGGCGAAGAGCCTGTGGCCAGTCCAAGAAGACTGTTGTCCTTCTTGTTTATCTGTTTAAGAAAAAGCATTGCCGCTTTTTCGCTCATGTCTTCATAATCCCTGGCTATGATGAATCTGGTCATTTTTCCTCCTGCGATTTTATCTGTAGCTTCCGTATAGGCTTAGCATCTCCATGAGATACATGTAGTTTTCGAAGGACACTTCATCGGGTATGCTGTGGTCCGAATGATAAATGTATCCCCCTCCTATTTTAGCATTTCCAACCTTGTACTCAATCTCTTTTCTTATGTCTTCCTTTGTTCCTGCCAGACTTGCTTCCGCTATGTTCCCCCAGAAGACAATTTTGCCGGGATATTTCTTCTTGAGTTCCACCACATCCATGCCGGTATTTGCCTGGATGGCCTGTATGACATCTATCCCTGCATCAATGAAATCCGGGATGAAGCTTTCAATCTTACCGCATGAGTGCATGAACAGCTTCATTCCGTGTGCATGGCAGAAATCCGCCATTTTCTTGTGCAGAGGTTTTATGAAAAACCTGTATGATTCAGCAGAAATCAAGGTTGTATGGGTTCCCCCAAGGTCTTCAACAAGAAAAACGCCATCAGGCTTTGCACCTAAGTTTACTGCATGTTCCAGGGAATCAATGGCAAGATCCATATGATATTCCAGCATTTCCAGGGTCCATTCAGGCTCCAGGGCACTGTCCATCATCAGCTCAGTGAAACCCCTGTGTCTCCATGTCCCTTCCCAGGGGCCATAGCAGGCATACAACATATACTTGTTCCGTTTCCTGTATTCGTCATGGATTCTTTTGAATCCCTGCCATGAAGGGTATGGTTCGCTGTGGAGAAAATAGCTCAGGCTATCCAGCCTGCTGGTATCATTTTCATTGAAAACCATTCTATGCTTGTTTTCATCCCAGGTTTCCCTGTCCTTTGTTACATGCTCCAGGAAATGCATTGACCCCGATTTATCCTTGAATTTTTTGACGGTATACCCGTAATGATCCCGGATGACAATGAACTCATTTTCCTCAGCCAGTATTTCATATGGCATCCTGAGGGATGTATCAATGGAAAGTATATCGATGTCAAAGTCAAAATAGTCTTCAATGGGACTGCCGATGGTTCTTTTCAAGCCATCAACCTCAATTACAGGATTTACAGGGAGTCTGTCTGCAAGTCCGCATTTCATGTATTGGTCGATGGTCTGCAGCCAGAAGGAATCGTACCTTGGTATTCTGTCCGCTTCCCTGAACTCAAGGGCGGTCCTGACCCTGTCCCTGTGATTCATAAGGCATCACCAATCATGGGAAGGCTGGCTGCTGCAACGGACTGCCCT
This sequence comes from Bacillota bacterium, assembly GCA_036743175.1. GTDB lineage: Bacteria > Bacillota > Clostridia > DUPQ01 > DUPQ01 > JAFGQE01. The sequence goes on from DAINQB010000048.1 coordinate 12,709, forward strand.
ACTCTCCTGGATTTTTCATCCGGAAGGCTTATGACAACTTTTTTGTGGAGTTCCGGAAACTCCTCCTTCAGTACATCCATTGCACAGCGGGTCATTATTTCCCCGCCGCTTCCTGAAGTTACCCTTCCCATAAGCAAAACCCTGCCGATGTCATAGAAATCAGCATAATATGCAACGGCATATCCAAGATAATAACCCATTGATTCATATATTTTATATGCCCTGTCATCATTTTCCGACATCATTTCCTGTATTACCTTCAGTTTTTCAGCCGGTGAAAGTCCGTCTTCGAATACAATCCCTGCATTATCCGCCAGCTTTATTACTCCGTCCTGTGAAAAATATTTGACTCCGCAGCCTGTGTCCCCGGCCCATTCGTCTTCCATTGCGTTCCTGCTGTAATCAATTGGAACAAATGCAAGTTCATTCAGCCAGCCTGTAATAAGACCGTCGCCGTTTATATATCCCCCTGCTTCACTGGTGCCCATGGCAATACCAAGGATATTGTTTTCTCCGAGGCTCATTGCTCCTGCAAGGGCAGTTACATCCCCGTCATTTGCCACTTCAATGGGAACCCCACCCATTTCTCCCGCAATGTCAATGAACATTCGCCTGACCTTCTTTTCGAACAAATGCTGCGGTACTTTGATGAAGAGCGAGGCTGCCCTTACCTCATTTTCTATATATATCCCTGCTGCACTTACTCCGATTGCATCAACGCGTTCCATTTTTGATGCCGCACTTTTCAGAGAGTCCATGATACCTTCATATTGATATTGTGGGTCCTCCGCCAGTTTCGGGTTCCATACAACTTCTTCACTGAATACAGTTTCACCGTCCACTACAGCTGAAACCTTCCTGTCACTTCCGCCGGCATCAAATCCTATCCTGCAGCCTTCAAAATGACCACCGATGGCCTTTGGGTTTTCCTTTTCTTTCGGTATGGCTTCAAGGTCAGCAAGGATTATCTCAAAATCCATGCCGAATATTTTTTCCATGAAGGCTGCATCAAACTCCCTTTTACCACCCGGTCTGTATTGTTCCTTCAGATATTCAGCGATATATACCGGTCCGCAGTAATGAACCCTGCAGCCGCCCTTGAGCCAAAGAAGCGTCTTCAAAAGACGCTCCACATATATCATATTGTCCTGTTCATGACCGGTTTCAAAGACTTCTGTTTGAAATACAGATACAAGTCCGCCGCTTCTTTCGAGGGCAATTACAACGGGCACTGCATCTGTCCGGCTCAGCTTTTCCCTGTATGCAAGGTTTCCAACGGACATTGGAAAGAAATCCTTGTCAAACCCGGGTACGAACCTGAGTTTTTTTCGAAAACCAAACTCATCCATAGGTCATTTCCCTGACTTTTCCAGCAAACCCTGGTTTCCGAAGTATATGACTCCTACAGCCTGTGCAAACTGGGCAACGGTGTAATGCTTATCAGCCTCCAGTTGTTTCATAAGCGGGGTGTTTGCAATTCCGCCGTCCGCAAGTTCGAATACAATATCAGCCTTTCTGCTTTTCGCACCTTCCTTTATAAGGTCAAAGCACTTCTTCATTTTGACTACCCGGCCAAAGAGTGTTCTTTCCTTGCATGCCGGTTCCAGGATATACTCAGTCTCAAACCATGTAATGGCAAGGTAGACACCGATCTGTCTGAATATTTCGTTTACCAGTTCGTCATCTTCCCTTTCAGTAAGACCCATGACATGCTCAAGGAATCCCTTTCTCATATCCTTCGGAGATGTAGGAACTATAATCATGCCGTCATCGGCTTCCCTTACAAAACCCAGGTCGAACAATTCCTTGTATAGCTTCGGTCTTTGTTCCCTGAAGTACTGCATTGCAAGCCTGAAGACTCCGCTCTGGCTTGTATATTTCTGAAGTGTTCCGGCAAGTCCGGTATTGACATTGTTTATACTCCGGACATCCTCACTTGGATATGCCTTTTCGACGAAATCACCGAGGTCGATTATGAAATTGTAGCATTCCAGCGGCATTTCGGGCACTCTTCCTGCTCCGTCCACCCAGCCCGTTCCAAGTTCCGTTCCAAGACTATGGGCGAATACTCCGTTTCGAACCGAAGCCGGGTTTGCTGCCATCATTTCAACGGCTGCTGTATAGGCTGCTGCAGGACCATCGTTCATGTTCTTGATGGCCCCTCCTTTGTTGCACAGTTCCAGCAGTCTGTCATTCAATGCCGTTATCTTCGCAAATTCCTTTTCATAATCAATGGCAGGGTTCAGTTTCATTCCTCTGGTCTTGGTTGTTTCTCCTCCAACTATCTTGTCACGGACTACAACATCAGGGAATGACAGACCCACTGCGTCCAGTTTTATGATATCTTCCGCAAGAATTTCCTCTGCCTTTTCCACTGATTCAACAATCGTTTCCAGTGCGGCATGTTTGTCCATAGCGGTATCAAGATATACAAGAAGATCTGAATTGCCGGCTTTTTGAGCAGAATAGTATGCCCTGACAAGCCTTGTAAGATAAAGAATGGGATCTATGAGTTGCTCGGGAACCGTAAACTCCTTTGGGTTCCAGTCATATTCCTTGAAACATGAGATATCACCATCACCGGCAAGTGCAATCTTTATATCAGTTCCACCGATGTCAATTCCACAGACCTGTTTGCCTCCAAGGTTTTCCGTCACCCTTCTCAGCATGTCTGATTCAGTTGTATCTTCCTTGTATCCTGGCATGGATTCAGGTATTTCACAGCTGTCCTTCAGAACGTATTGGAATTTTTCTCCCTCTCCGTGGATTGCCCTTATCATGCGGTCAATGACATTCATGCAATTCCCATATCCGGTTCTCTCTGAAAGAGGCTCATCCATGCAAAATGCATTCCGGACATCTGCAAATATACCGTTGAGAACCATGTTTTCCGTATTGAAGTATATGGTAATACCACATCCGCCAAGACTTGAAAGCATATTGTAAATTTCAGCCCTTATGTATGATGCAACAAACAGAACTTCCTCTTCGTTTCCTTCTTTTATATCCGGAACAATCAAATCGAAGTATCTTTTGTCGCCCTTTTTTATAAGGTCCAGTTCAATTATTATTCTCTCACCGTTGACACCCAGTTCCCTGAAACTGTTTCTCACATCCGTTATAAAAACATTTTCTCCGCGTTTTGCAGCTTCCAGCATTCCTTTTAGCATTGTCTTCTCCTGATTGTTATATTTTTTTACCAAGCATTGCCGCTCCGACGATGCCTGCTTTGTTTCCCATCCTTGCACCCTTTACACTTGTTTCAGGTACATCAAGGGTATATGCCCTTGACCTCATTGCGGCTCTTAGCGGAACAAAGAGATTTTCTCCTTCATTGCCTACCCCGCCACCTATTACTATGACTTCCGGGAACAGCATGTTCACAATGTTCATGCACCCGTCTGCAAGATACTCAATATATTGTTCTATTACCTGCTCTGCCGTCCTGTCTTTCATACCACGGGCAATGAAGGCAGTCCTTGCGTCAATGTCATCGGGGTTACCTTTACAAATCCCATTGATTGCTGAATCCGGATTTTCTGTAAGGGCATCCCTGGTTTGCTCAATCAATGCACTTGCTGAAGCATACTTTTCAAAACAACCCCTTCTCCCGCAGGAGCACTGTTTTCCTCCGTGGACAATGCACATATGTCCCAGTTCCGAACCCGCATCATTGAAACCGCTGTATATCCTATTGTTTATAATGATTCCGCCGCCGATTCCTGTACCCAGTGTAATCAGTACTGAATGTTCGGTTCCCTTGGATGCTCCTGCAATACTTTCAGCAAGGGCTGCGGCATTTGCATCATTGTCAAGGAAAACATCCAGGTCAAAATACTTCTGGAGTTCCTCCCTGATCGGGACATTGGTAAAATTTAGATTGTTGGACCGGATCAGAATACCGTTTCGTTTGTCAGGTATCCCGGGACTTCCGACGCCAATTGAGTTTATGTCCTTTTCCGTAAGCTCTGAGTCCTTGAGAAGGCCTTTGCATAAATCTGCCATGTCGGCAAGTATCAGAGAATAATGCCGCTGTCTTTCCGTGGGTACTTTACCACTCGAGACAATATTGCCGTTTTCATCTACAATACCGGCCTTAATTGACATTCCTCCTAAATCAACACCCAAGTAATACATCATTTATCTCCGGCTATTTCATCCCAGGATTTGTATGTCTGCATGACATTTTCAGGTTTTCCACCTGGACCGAACTCACATTGGGCAATGCAGCCACCATCCTTCCATAGCGTGTCATTTATATGCCTTACAGCTTCATCTATGTCAGCGGGAGTTTTATCAACCAGCATGTGCTGACGATCCATTTCACCCCAGAAAGTGATTTTCCCGGCATACTGTTTCAGATTATCAATGCCCATACAGAAGATCTGCGAGTTCAGTGCATCTACACCAATTTCAATGAGGTGAGGATAAATTTTCAGGATATTCCCATCACTGTGCATGAACATTTTCTTTCCGTTGGCTTTGGCGATTTCACAATAGTCCCTGTACATGGGTTTGAAGATGTCAATCCATGAATCAGGACTTATCAGAAGATTGTTCTGGGCTCCCCAGTCATCCATCATGAACAGTGAATCAACATCGGTCTTTGCCCATGCTTCCATCAGGTCACAATTGAACTTGTGCAAGGTTTCAATGAACTCCATCAGACCTTCGTTTCTTAATGCAAGGTCGATGTAAAGCTGCTCAGTTCCCCGTATGAACTGAAGTCTTTCGAATGGTCTGGCACAGAAGCCTGACAGGACGAACACATCGTTTTCACGGCAATATGCATTGACACCTTCTGTATCGATGTCAAACCATTCCATGGGAATGTGTACCTTGTCCCTGTCCTCCCACTCTTCACCTTTTACGATGGGGTCCTTTATTTCTCCGTGAATTCCTTCATGTATGTTTTCAAATACACATCCCCAGGCATCCACATAGGTGCCCACCTTGTGCATTTCACCCCTGACCGCGCTGCTTTCCCTTCGGAAAGAGGATGCTGATTTAATATCCGAAGGATACCTTGACCTAAGTTCCCTGACTGCATCAGGATAATGGATGTCAGCCCATGGAAGAACCCAAAGGTCCCTTGGTGCCCGTTCGGGTCTGTCGAACTCGATTGCTTTGTAAACCAGTTTTCTTGACATAAATTCCCCCCGATTAAATTAAATAGTGGATCAACAGGATTCCTGCACATATTATACAAAAGAATGAAAATATAGCAACATCATTACGATTGAATTTCAACACCCTCATGCTGGTTCTTCCTTCGCTGCCCCTATAGCATCTTGCCTCCATTGCAATGGCAAGTTCATCAGCCCTTCTGAAGGAGCTGACGAACAACGGAATCAGAACCGGTATGAAGCTTTTTGCCCTCTGAAGCAGATTTCCGCTTCCTATATCCGCTCCCCTGGCAGCCTGGGCTTTCATTATCTTGTCGGTCTCATCAATAAGGGTCGGTATGAATCTCAATGCTATGGTCATCATCATGGCCATTTCATGGACAGGGAATTTCACTTTTTTCAATGGATTCATCAGTTTTTCTATACCATCGGTCAGTGTTATTGGAGTTGTTGTATATGTCATAATGGATGCCGATGCAATCAAAAGGAAAACCCTCATCGATACAACCGCAGCCAGAATCAGCCCTTCTTCCGTTATTCTGACCGGACCCAGTCTGATGAGAACGGTACCGTCAGTGAAGAACATATTCAAAATCATTGTGAATACAATTATGAAAAGCACAGGTTTCATACCTCTTATGGCATATTTGAATGATATGCCCGAAATGAGGAATACCCCTGCCACACATGCAAATGCCGCAAGCAATGCCCAGATAGAACTCACTATGAAAAGAACAACCATGAACAGTACGGTAATGATTATCTTTGTTCTTGGATCGGCTCTGTGAATGATTGAACTGCCGGGAAGGTATTGCCCCAGTGTTATATTCTTAATCATTTGCCTGCCCTCATATATTCCATGATTGCCCTTTGTGCATCGCCTACAGTGAATACATCCTTCCTGAGTCCGGGATAGAATGACGACAGCCTTGCCATGAGTTTGGAAATCTGTGGTGTACCAAGGCCAATTTTTTCAAGTTCATCTCCCAGCCCGAAGATTTCAGATGGGGTTCCATCATGACTGATGCGTCCTTCATTCATGACGATTATCCTTGAAGCATAATCGCCAACAAGTTCCATGCTGTGGGATACAAGTATGACCGTAATTTGCTTTTCCCTGTACAGCTGTGTAACGATATCAAAGAGTTCCCTTGTTCCTGCCGGGTCAAGTCCTGCTGCCGGTTCATCAAGCACGAGTATTTCAGGTTCAAGGACCAGTACGCCTGCAATTGCTGCACGTCTTTTCTGTCCCCCGGATATTTCATATGGTGATTTTTGAAGAATTGATTCTGATAGTTCCAGTATGGATGCTGTTTCCTTTATTCTTCTTGCCCTCTCTTCATCAGGTATGTTTTGCTTCAGCAAACCAAACTCGATATCCTTGTATACTGTTTCCTCAAACAACTGATGTTCTGGGTATTGGAATACTATTCCCACCTTTTTCCTCAGTTCCTTCAGGTCACGGCCGGCGGTTTCAAGGCCTGCAACGACCAGTTCCCCCGAGTCAGGTTTCAGTAATCCATTGAGATGTTGTATCAAGGTTGATTTACCGGAACCTGTATGTCCTATTATTGCGGCAAATTCACCTTTTTTCATGGTAAGGCTTACATCATCAAGGGCCTTTTTCTCAAGTGGAGACCCCTTCATGTATGTATATGATATGTTCTTTGCAATAATTATATTATCCAATCAATGACCTCAGTTTCTCCACTGCCCCATCAATGTCAATGATGTTTATCCTGTCAACAAGGCCTTCCTTTTTAAGATTGTACAAAAGTCTTGTGACCTGAGGAACATCCAGTCCAAGGCTTTCTATTTTTTCCACATCAGAAAAGACTTCCTCAGGTTTGCCCTGTACAACAATCCTGCCATCATCAACTACCACCACCCTGTCTGCCATGCATGCCTCATCCATGTGATGTGTTATGTGTACAATGGTCATGTTTTCATTCTTATTAAGAAGCCGGATTGTTTCCAGGACTTCCCTTCTGCCCACCGGGTCAAGCATGGACGTTGACTCATCAAGTATTATACAGCCCGGTTTCATTGCAAGAACGCCTGCTATTGCGACCTTTTGTTTCTGTCCGCCTGAAAGAAGATGCGGAGCTCTTTCCCTGAGGTTAAGTATACCTATTCTTGAAAGAGACTCCTCAGCCCTGTTCTTTATATCCGC
>DAINQB010000049.1:0-18477 GCA_036743175.1 Bacillota bacterium
GTCTATTACACATATATCAATTATATGTTCTTTTTGTCCCTTTTACGATAGGTTATGTAATATAGTCCCGGAACTATTATAAGGACCAGCAAGGCGGAGATCATCATTCCTCCCATGAATGTAACAGCCATTGGCCTGAAGAAATCACCTCCGGTCAAAGCCAGGGGGATTATTCCGAGAATGGTTGTAAGGCTTGCAAGGGCTATGGGCCTTATCCGTCTGGTTACGGCTTTTACACAGCTGCTTCTCACACTGTCCCCTTTTTGCATACGTACATTGATATATTCAACAAGAAGGATACCATTGTTGACAACTATTCCGACAAGCCCGGCAATACCAAGCAGTGTTGTAATGCTTATTTTCTCCTTGAAAAGAATGATTGCAACAAGCGAGCCAATGAATGACAGCGGAATGGTTGTAAGTACCATAAGAGGCTGACGCATGGATTTGAACTGGAAATACATTATGAGGAATATCAATATTACAGCGATTATAAGTTCCACTGCAAGCCCTGAAAGGGACTCGCTTATTATCTCATTGTTTCCCTTGTACATGGCATCAAGCCCGCTATCCTGGTCATCAATGAGCTTCGCAATGTCCGCTTCAAGTTCATAGGTGTTGCTGCTCTTGTCATTGTATGCTTCGATGATAACAGATGGCCGGCCATTGTATCTTCGTATATACTCAAGACTCTCGCCCTCATTGATACCGGCAATCTCAGAAAGTGGAATCCACCTTCCGTCGCCTGTCCTGATATCAAGTTCATCCAGTTGTTTTTGTGTAGAATCATCAGGTTCCACCCATAGATTCATCCTGCTGTCTCCTGAATTGTACAGCTTCCCGTAAATACCATTCATGGCAACTGTGACCTGTGATTCAACGTCCAGCAGCGTCAGCCCATTTTGTGCAGCCTTGTCCCGGTCTATGTCAATTGTTATATCTGCCTTGTAATCCGGCGCTACCAGTTCACCGTATCTGAAGCTCCCAAGAGCCTGGATTTCAGTGTACAGCTCCCTGGATGCAACCAATAACTCTTCATATGTACCATCAGACAGAACAATCTGGACCGGAGCGGCATATGTGGAGAGTTCCAGCCTGTTTACGAGGATAATGCCCCTGTCATCAAGTTCAGCAAGGTCACTTTCAAGATTCTTTATATATTCATCCAGCTCAGACGGCTCACAATCGAATTCAATATAGAAACGTCCGACATTGGGAAGGTTGTTCAATGTGCGAAGGGAGATATAGAACTTTGGAAGATCGCCTCCAACAGAGTAGGCATAATCATCAATATCCTCTTGTGCTTTCACTATCTCTTCTATATCAGATGCGAACTGAACAACTCCTTCCCTGTTACCGGACTCCTTGTATTCATAATTAATATATGCAACGCTTCTCTCAGTCTTTGGCAGTATGTCAACTTCTGCTTTGTCTATGGTCAGATAAACAAGCCCACCAAGAACAATGAAAGCTATGATTGAAGGAACTATATGTGCCTTGTATACCCATCTCATTGCAATTCCTGCAAAATGTCCTGCCTTCTTACCCCTTTTCATCGTTTTACCTGCCTTGAAGAACATACTTGCGAGGGCCGGTGTCAGGGTTATGGAAACTATATATGAGAGCATTATTGATATGAGTATGGTAAGGGGAAGTGTAAATGCAACTTCTCCTGCTATCCCGGGAAGAAACAACAGTGCTGCAAAAACAACTGCAGTTGTAAGGGTGGATGTAAGTACCGGCATATAATTGTCCTTTACAGCCTTGATACATGCCTTTTCCCTTTTATCCCCGATATCCAGATTGTGCTGTACTGCTTCCGAGATTACTATTGAATTGTCTACAAGTATTCCTATTGAAATAATGAGTCCCGCTATGCTCATCAACTGGAGTTCACTTCCTATTATGTAAAGGATACCAATTGTTGTAAGTACAGTAACCGGAATCGTAAGAGCAATGGCAGCTGCATTCCTTGGGCCAAGGCCAATCAGAACAACACCCATTACAATCATTATGCATATCAGCAGATTGGACATGACCTGGTCAACCTGGTCCTTTACATAACCAGGTGTGAAGGTCATCTTTCCTATGGCAATGCCGGTTGGCAGGGTTTTCTCAAATTCAGCCCTGGTATCTTCTATTTCATCACCAAGTACTGTGAAATCTATGTTTTCTTCGAAGAACACCTGCACAAAGGCTGCCGGCTGTCCATTGAATGTATAGGATTTTGTGTCAACAGGCTTCCGGGTCATTACTTCAGCTATATCTGACAATCTGACCATGCCCTCTGGACCTGATGCAATTATAAGGTTCTCTACCTCAGCGGCAGACCCATAGTTACCACTGACTGTAATGGACTTTTGCTGCATGTCTGTTTCTGTTGTTCCCATCGGGATTTCAACACCATTGGCATATATGATTCCATAAATATCAGAAAGAGTCAGCGACAGCCGCTTGATTTCCTCTGTATTCACCTTTACGACAAGTTCCTCTGAGTATGCAGAGTCAACCCTTACATCAGCAACATCATCAAGTCTTCCAAGAGCCTCAGCAAGTCCTTTTGCATGGTTTTCCAGATCCTTGTCGGTTACATTTCCATATACAGCGTATATCACTTCAGCGGAATCCAGGTCTGTGACAAAATCTATTTCAGTTATACTCTCATCAAGGTCAGCATTATAAACATCCTCCTTGATTTCCCCGAGTGTCTTCTCCGAATCTTTGTCATCCAGGTTCATTTCTATGAACACAATACAGGCATTGTCAGCTGATACAGTTGAATAATTATCCACACGAGGATATCTTGAAATTATGTCCTCGATCGGAACCGCTATTCTTTCCTCGATTTCGTTGCTTCCTAGCCCGGGTGCGGTAATCTGAAGATAACCGTATACTGCCTTTATATCGGGCATTTCCTGCTTTGGTATATTGATGTATGCAAACACTCCGAATGCCATCAGAAGGAGGCAGATGAGAAGAATTACAAACCTGTGGCTTAATACGCTTTTTATAAATTTTTCCATATGGAAATGATAATGCCCGGCACATGATTTATTAAGCACCCGCGGTGAGTATAGCACAGTGTCATCCGGATGATATTATTCTAACCCCGGGTACTAACCCCAATGAGTGACTGCCTGGTTTTGCTGTTATTTCAACCGAACCCCGAATATCTTTCTTGCATATGAACCAATTACGGCCATATCGTTGTAAACCCCGGGTGAACCTTCGACGTTTGCTCCCAGTGATACAGTATCAACAATCCTTCCGGTGGTTCCTTCAATCAGATACATGTTTCCGGCAAAGTTACAGTACAGGATATATCCTTTTCCTGCAGGGGTATATACAGCAGTCGGAGAACTCCAGCTATATGCTTCGGAGTTAATGGTCCATACCTCCTGCCCTGTTTTCTTGTCAAGGGCAACAAGCTTTCCGTTGTATTCTCCACCCCATTTGGCAAGGGCAAATACCACTATGCCCTCCAAGTCGTTTCTTCCGACTACAGGAGTTCCCAAAACTCCACCATTTATAACCGAATTGAATTTACATGGATATTTCACTTCCCAGATCAATTCACCGGTAAGTGCATTGAACTTTGAGATTGTTGAGTCATATTCCACCATTGCTCCATTGTCAGCTTCACCGTTTATATCAACCTCATTCCCTGTATATATGAATACTCCATCGTCTGTAACATCCAGCACCGGTGAAGAATCAGTGTCCTCATGTGTGCCAGCAACCCACATGGCTTTCATTGTATTCAGGTCCAGACATGCAACCATGCCTCCATTGTCTGTAAAATACATAAGATTATCATAGATTACAGGTGAGCTCTCAATGCCTATTCTGCTGCTGAAAGGATTCATGTATCTATATTTTGTAAGTTCGGGTTCAATTGTAATACTACCGTCACCTTTGTTGTATTGGGTGTTGAGCTTTATCTTATATATTATTCCGTTTTCACCGGCTTCATAGAACGTATCATTTTCTGCATCCAGCAAGCCGGAGGAGTCAAAATTCGGCCACTCACGAAGTGAGTCAGGGTCGTCACCCTTTATTTCGTAAAGAAGTGTTTGATCTATCAGGCTGAATATCCTGTATGCAGGAACAAGGACATCCGTTCCGTTCTCTCCAATACCCTGTCCTGTGTAAAGAAGAGGATAACCCCTTGGGTCAATTGAAACAGTCCCCTTGGTGGGATATCCGATATGTATGGGATCCCTTGTCCATTCGCCTGTATCCAGGTCACAGAAGTATATGTTTCCATCAAGGGAAGCATATATGACTTCCACAAGATCCTTTTCCATGAATTTGCCTTTTATGTTCATTGATTTTCTTACTTCAGGATCCCAGTGTATAATTGCTGGCTGCCCGGTCCAGCCAACTCCCGGCCAGTATCCACCTGACTGTGTCGAAATGCTGCCTATGTTGAATTCCCAGACTATCTCAAGTTTTTCTTCAGTAATGTCTGCTGTTCCATAAGCTCCGCCATTTCTGTAATTGTTACCCCTGAATGTAATCAAACCAAGGTCACCTGCATAGTCATCAGCTTCCGGGAACTCAATTGGAGATTTGTCAAAATAGTTTGCAACTGGCTTTGATTTCTGAAGCACTTCCTCGTAAAGCAAGTTACTGTAAGGTCTTGCTGATTCAATTATGTATTCAGGAATCATTGACTGTGCTTTTCTTTCAACTTCAGGCAGAACTCCCAGTTCGGCATATCCATATATGATTTTTGCCACTTCGGCTATCTTCAATGCGCCGCTTTCAACATCGGTATCCTGAGTAAAAACGCACAGTATATAATCACTGCCTTCAAGATATATCCCTGACTCATTCAAGGCATTCAAACCATACTCTTGTCCTTGTATCCCTCTGGGATATTCATTGACATATCCATCAAAATCCCTTGTCAGCAAACGGTTGTCTTCTGCTGCCGCCATGCTGTTGTAAAGATCTCCAAAAACATTTCCGTTCGTCTTTGCCCTGTCATAGATTTCTTTATAGAAAATTGCCATATCGGCGGGTGAAGTATAAAGAGGGACGTCAGTGCTTGCAGCCCTCAGGGATTCAATGTAGTCATTGATATCATGTCTTCCAAGATATCTGACAAGCATATTCAACGCTGTATAATCACCTTGTTCAATTGAGGCCTTCGACAACTCACTGAGTGTATAGGTTGTTCCTGAAACACTTTCGGTAATCTTGCCTTCTGTACCCCTTCGGTCCTCATCGGTCAATGTGACAGTTTCATCCATTCCAAGATTTCCTGTGGAAACCATCATGTATAGGTAGAGGTTCACCGGAATGGCAGCTGCCTGACCCGCAATATATCTTTCACTTCCTCTGATTTCCAGGTATTCACCTTTTGTCAAATTCAGATAAGAAAAACCGTATCTTCCGGAGTTTTGTGACAAAATGGTTTCAAGACAATAGCGAAGGGACTGTACATCACCTTTTGCCTCAACATCGCTGGGCCAGAAACCTGATGCCGGATCATGGCTTTCAGATGGACTGCCTGTCTGGGGAGACTCAGTTGGTGCGGATGAATGATCATTGTTTTCATTGATCTCTGTCTTGCATGCAGTGGTAAAAAGAAGGGCAATTATCAACGAGAAGATTACCAGTTTTTTCTTCATTGTACTTATCTCCTGTAGTTCTTTCACATAGAGTATAACAGTAATGACTGAAATTAAAAAGATAGCAGGTCTGGTATATTATTTGGCTACTTCACCCTTATATCGCCTTTCAGTACAGCGGCATTTCCAACGTTATCGCTTACATATACCTTGATGGAGTGTTCACCTTTGCCAAGCAAGTCAGAAGGAATGATAAAACCATCGCCGGTATTGATGATCCTGGCCAGGACATCCTTATTATCTATATACACCTCAAGTGAATCCCAGTTGACTCCGCTGAGGACATCCGTTATTTCGATGGTGACGGAAACCCCGGATGCGACCTTTTGTTTATCTTCTATACCTGATACCAACGGGGCTTCGATGTCTTGTATGACACAGACTTCCCAGATTTGTGCCGCTTCATTTCCCGATGAATCCTTGATCGTCAGAGCCACGGTGTGTGAGCCCACTGAAAGCTGAACCTCATTTGAGAAACCTGAGGTGTTCAAATCCAAAGGCATATCCGTATCCACCGTAAGTGTCGCGGATGAAACCAGTCCGTGGTTTTCATAGGATGCGGCGAACATTTGCAGCACAGATGTGTCCTGGGTATAGACTGTCAAAGGTGAAGTCGGAAGGACTTCGGATATCGGCGGTTCTATATATTCACCCATCAAAAGGCCGTTGAAATTGCCTCCCGGCGCCGGGAAACCAGCACCGAAATATGCGTGACCAATGATGTTCTCGCTTGTATAATCCAGCCAGGACGAGTCTTCTGTTATGCTTGGAGGTTCAAGTGTGAGAAAGGTGATTTCCGATAATACCGTGCACCCATAGAAAGCACTTTCGCCAATGCCGGTGACATTCTTCGGAATAGTTATATCTGACAAAGACTCACAGTATTTGAAAGTACTGTCACCGATACTTGTGATACCTTCAGACATGACTATATACACCATGGATATGCAGTCCTGGAATGCATAATCACCGATTCCGGTTATGCTGTCCGGTAGTGTAATGCCGGACAAGGATGAACACTCGAAAAACGCACCATTTCCGATCGTGACAACTCCACCGGGTATGGTTATATCGGTAAGGTATGAACATTCTGCAAATGCGCCATCACCCAGTATGGTTACACCGGACGGGACAGCATATGAAGTATTTGTTCTCCCCTGAGGATATTGAACCAGTGTGGAGCCCGTCTTATCGAAAACTATGCCGTCGACACTCATGTAACCTGGATTCGCGACGTCAACATTTATTTCTGTCAAGGCTGTGCAGCCGAGGAATGAAAAACTATCGATCTTTACCACACTGTCAGGATAGGTTATTCCGGTCAATGACATACAATTCTGGAAAACACCGTAACCAATGTTCTTAATGCCGCTTCCCAGTGTGATGTCTTTCAATGCCATGCAGGAGGAAAAAGCAAAATCACCTATGCTTTCAATGCTGCCGGGCAGGTTTATACCGGTCAGCGATGTACAAAGCGAAAATACCTCCTTTCCGATGCTGTCAACGCTGTCGGGTATGATGATCCCAGTTAGAAATGTGCATCCGTAGAAGGCGGAATCGCCGATGCTTACGACACCCTGGGGTATGGTGACGGTGGCTAAACCAGTGCATCGGCTGAACGCGGATTTACCGATGGTGACAACTGTATCCGGTATGGTTATGGACGTCAGGCGCATCCCGCTGAAGGCATTGTCGCCTATTGCAGTTACCACACAACCGCCCAGTGAGTCAGGTATTGTCACGACCTGGTCAAACCAATCAAGATAGAGTGTGACCGTTGCCTCCCCATTTGAAGTCGTGTACTTGTATTTGAAGTAGCCTCCCATGAGGAGTCCATTGAAATCCATTCCTGGTCCAGGGAAACCGGAGTCGGAATATGCATGGCCAAGAAGGTTCGAATTGGTGCCAGTCAGCCAGTTACTATCGGTTTCCGGTGGTGTGGATCCAAGAAAAATCATATCAGTAAGGTTTCCGCACCCATAAAAAACCCAGTCCTCTATGCTGGTGACATTGCCCGGTATTGTCAGGCTTCTCAGGTTACCGCAATATGCGAATGTGTACCAGCCGATTTTGGTGACGCCGTCCGGTATGTGTATGCTTCTTAACGACTGGCATGACTGGAATGCGTTATCCCCGATACTGGTTATGCCGTCAGGTATGTTTATACTGCCAAGGGAAGTGCAGTTGATGAATGTGGCATCTTCAATGACGGTTATCTCTTTCGGCAATGTTATACTGGTCAGAGATTGACAGTGAGAAAATACATATCGTCCTATATGTGTAATACTATCCGGGAGGTTTATGCTGCTCAATGAAAGACATCTTTGAAATGCACATTCATCTATACCGGTAACACCGTCAAGTATTGTCACACTGGTCATTGATGCACAATCCCCGAATGCTGTATCTCCAATACTTGTGACACTGCCGGGTATTGTAATACCTTCAAGTAAATTGCAATTATAAAACGTATGCTTTCCAATGCCGGTTACACCATCCGGGATATTTATGCTGACCATGGATCGGCAGTTGTCAAATGCGTATTCACCGATACTGGTTACGCTGTCAGGTAAAATAAGGCTGGTAATGTGAGCGCACTGGTAGAATGCGCTGTTTCCTATGCTTGTCACCCCCTCAGGAATGGTTAGGTCTGTCAAGGCCTGCGCATAGTAAAACGCATTGTTGTCGATTATTGTTACCCCGGTTGGGATTTCATAAGATGATGCCGTTCTACCGACAGGATAACATATAAGCCTTGTTCCGGTTTTGTCGAAAAGGACACCGTCAACATCCATATAGCAGAGGTTTGCCGTATCGACAATTATTTCTTTCAGGGATGTGCATCTGCCGAACACATTTAAACCGATACTGGCAATGCTATCCGGTATGTTTACGGAGACCAGGGAAATGCAACTTCTAAAGGCACCTTCACCAAGACTTATAACACCGTCCGATATATTCAGGGAAGTCAAAGAATTGCATGTGCTAAATGAGTCCTTGCCTATATTAAGCTCATTTCCCAGTAAATCCAGACTTGTGATTTTGCTGCAATTATAGAAAGCATATGTGCCGATACTTGTGACACTTTCCGGTATAGTCAAGCTTGTCAGTTTGCTGCAAGAAGAGAAAGCTTTTTCACCAATGGTTTCCACACCATTTGGTATAGTTATGCTTTCCAATAAATAGCATAGGTTAAATGAGGAATCCCCGATGCTGGTGACTGTGCCTGGGATTGTAACACTTTTTATATTTCGGCATCTATTGAATGAATAGTTTCCTATGCTGGTGACACCTTCAGGTATGACCACAGAATCAATTGTATAGTTGTCGGAAAAAGCTGCATCGCCTATTGCGGTGACAGGGTATCCGTCAAGATCGGAGGGTATGACCAGGTTCCCGCCCGAACCGGTGTAATCTGTTATGGTCGCATTGCCATCAGCCACGGTGTATGAATATTCACCTGATGTGAATCCCCATACCGTCTGGGTTTGAACCGCTGAAAAAAGTACCAGGAAGAAAAAAAGGATAATGATTTTCACACGGAAATCTGATAATGATAACTTGGCTTTCATCGCAGCCTCCTGTTCTGTTATTCATAAACCATCAATAAATTATTGATCTTTCTTCTCATCAAAGGTCGCCTTACGCCACTCCAATCACTAAATGAACAGTCAGCTAAAAAAGCACTCTGAAAACCCCGCAAGTGAATGTTGTGCAAGTCCCTCCAGCAGTTTTTCGGCCCCCTTCACCGGTCCTTGCCTTGAAGCTGCTTGAATTCTTTCATTTGTACATTTAGACAGACATATCCGAGAGTCAGTTCTTGTGTAAAATTACGGTTCAATTCTATCATTTTTGAAGTTATATATCAACAAACAAAGTTTATAAATCTCGTTTGAAAACCCTGTTTATTGTTAAACAAAAAGCTTTGACCGCATGTAATCAAACCTGAAATCCGGATTATTTCTATTCGAAGTACCTTAACCCCTTGACTACTGTACAAGACATTGGACAGCAAGAAATATATAAGAAGCAAGCTTTCCCTCAGTATTCTTTCCATCTTTTCATATCTATATGGTTGTCAAAACAACAATTGCAACCAGCTGCGTCATGTAATAATGAAAACCCTTGTTTACATCACCTGATGATGTATAAAACATGCACTAATTTGATGGAAATTAGCTACTCTACGCTATATAATTGTGATACAATGTTGCGTGGCAATAAAAAAGGTACTCAGATTTTATTTGTTTACCGTTTGATAATTTAATCTAAAAGGAGAAATAACATGAGCAAGGTTTTTAAAACCATGAACGGAAACAATGCCGCTTCGCATGTAGCTTACGCTTTTACTGAAGTTGCAGGCATCTATCCGATAACACCTTCATCGGACATGGCTGAATTCGTCGATGAATGGGCGGCCCACGGCAGAAAGAATATCTTCGGCCAGAAGGTCAAGGTTGTCGAAATGCAGTCGGAGGCCGGAGCCGCCGGCACAGTCCACGGATCACTTCAGGCAGGAGCACTTACAACTACATTCACAGCATCCCAGGGATTGCTTCTTATGGTACCGAACATGTACAAAATCTCCGGTGAACTTCTTCCCGGTGTTTTCCATGTAAGTGCCCGTGCCGTAGCAGGACACGCACTTTCAATCTTCGGTGACCATTCTGACGTAATGGCTACAAGGCAGACAGGATTCGCAATGCTTGCTTCCGGTGGCGTACAGGAAGTCATGGACCTCGGTGGAATCGCACATCTCAGTGCGATAAAATCAAGCATACCTTTCCTTCATTTCTTTGACGGGTTCAGAACCTCACATGAATTCCAGAAAATCGAAGTAATGGATTATGATGACCTTAAGAAACTGGTTGATTTTGATGCCATCAAGAAATTCCGTGCAAAATCACTGAATCCCGAACATCCTGTTCTGAGAGGAACAGCACAGAATCCGGATATCTTCTTCCAGGCCAAGGAATCCATCAACAATTTCTATGAAAAGGTTCCTGAAATCGTTGAAGGATACATGAAGGAAATCAGCAAAATCACAGGCAGGACATATAATCTGTTTGATTACATTGGTGCTGAAGATGCCGACAAGCTCATTGTTGCAATGGGTTCCGTATGTGACACCATAGAAGAAACAGTTGAAAAAATGGTTGAGAATGGTGAAAAAGTCGGCCTTTTGAAGGTAAGACTTTACAGACCTTTCTCCATCAAACATATGATGGCAGCAATACCTGGGTCAGTGACCAAGATTGCCGTTCTTGACAGAACAAAGGAATCAGGGTCCGTAGGAGAACCTCTCTATGTTGATGTAAAGAGTGCATTCTACGATTCAGAAAGAAATCCAATTATTGTCGGCGGACGTTATGGTCTTGGTTCAAAGGATACAACACCTGAACAGATTGTTGCAGTTTTTGAAAACCTGAAGGCTGATAAGCCAAAGAATAATTTCACTATAGGAATAAATGATGATGTAACCCACCTTTCATTGAAGACCGGCGAACATTTTGATGCTTCGCCCAAGGGTACCGTTACATGTAAATTCTGGGGTCTTGGTTCTGACGGAACCGTCGGTGCAAACAAAAATACAATCAAAATCATCGGTGACCACACCGATATGTATGCACAGGCATATTTCTCATATGACTCAAAGAAATCAGGTGGTATCACTGTATCCCATCTTAGATTTGGTAAAAAGCCAATAAAATCCACTTACCTTATTAGCCGGGCTGACTTCGTTGCATGTCATCAACCTTCATACGTTGACAAGTACGAAATGGTTCAGGATGTCAAGAAAGGCGGAACTTTCCTCCTTAATACCGGTTGGAACCTTGAGGAGCTTACAGCCAATCTTCCGGCGGCAATGAAACAGTATATTGCCAAGAATGACATTGATTTCTATACCATCGATGCCGTACATATTGCAGAGGACATCGGACTGGGCGGAAGAATCAACATGGTAATGATGTCAGCATTCTTCAAGCTTGCCAAGGTAATCCCCCTTGAGGATGCAGTCAAGTACATGAAGGATGCAATCGTTTATTCATACGGTAAAAAGGGTGAGAAGGTTGTCAACATGAACAACCAGGCCGTTGACCTTGGAATTGAAAAGGTTGTCAAGGTTGAAGTCCCTGAAAGCTGGAAGACTGCAGTTGATGACGAAACGGAAGCTGATTACAATGTTCCCGATTTTGTTGAGAACGTTGCAATGGTCATGAACTCACAAAGGGGTGACACACTTCCTGTCAGCACCTTCGTCGGAAGAGAAGACGGAACATTCCCCGCAGGAACAACACAGTATGAAAAGCGCGGAATCGCTGTAAATGTTCCGGAGTGGCAGATGGAAAACTGCATACAGTGCAACCAGTGTGCATATGTATGTCCACATGCTGTAATCCGTCCAGTACTTGTAAGTGATGAAGAGCTTGCAAATGCTCCGAAGGGATTTGAAGCAAAGAAAGCAATCGGAAAAGGACTTGAAGGAATTTCATTCAGGATGCAGGTATCCCCTCTGGATTGTACCGGTTGCGGAAACTGTGCTCAGGTTTGTCCTTCAAAGGAAAAATCCCTCATAATGAAACCGCAGGAATCCCAGCACAATCAAATTGAGAACTGGGAGTATTCTCTTACACTCAGCAAGAAACCGAATCCTGCAAACAAATATACAGTAAAAGGCAGCCAGTTTGAAAAGCCATACTTTGAATTTTCAGGAGCATGTGCAGGATGTGGGGAAACACCATATCTCAAACTTGTAACCCAGCTTTACGGCGATAGAATGATGATTGCAAATGCAACGGGTTGTTCATCCATCTGGGGTGGAAGCGCTCCTGCAACACCATTTGCAGTCGACGAAAACGGATGCGGACCGGCATGGGCAAATTCACTGTTTGAAGACAATGCTGAATATGGTTTCGGTATGCACCTTGCTGTTGAACAGATGCGTGACAGGATTGCTGAGCTTTGTACTTCATTGGTTGAAGGCACAGCATGCGAATGTCTGAAAGAAGCCGCACAGGGCTGGCTCGATTCGAGATACGATGGCGAAACTACCAAATCCGCCAAGGAAAAGCTCATGTCTGCCCTCACAACCTGCGCAGGAGACTGCAAGAACGATGAAGCAACACAGGCAGTTGTTGATGAACTCATAGAAAAGGAAGAGTTCATGATCAAGCGTTCACAGTGGATCGTCGGCGGAGACGGCTGGGCATATGGCATCGGTTACGGTGGACTCGACCATGTGCTTGCCTCAGGTGAAGATGTAAACGTCCTTGTATTCGATACTGAAGTTTACTCGAATACCGGCGGACAGGCTTCAAAATCAACACCTACCGGTTCAGTTGCAAAATTTGCAGCAGCTGGAAAACCAATAAAGAAGAAAGACCTCGGAATGATGGCAATGTCCTATGGTTATGTATATGTTGCACAGGTTTCACAAGGTGCAAACCAGGCACAGTTCATCAAGGCAGTAAAGGAAGCTGAAAGTTATCACGGACCTTCCCTCATAATTGCATACGCTCCTTGTATCAACCATGGTATTAGAGCCGGTATGGGTTGTTCGCAGCTTCAGGAACAAAAGGCTGTTGAAGCAGGTTACTGGCATATGTACAGGTTCAACCCGCAGCTCAAGGAAGAAGGAAAGAACCCATTCGTACTTGACTCAAAGGAACCTACGGCTGACTTCCAGGAATTCCTGATGAGTGAAAACAGATATGCATCACTCACAAGGTCATTCCCCGAAAGAGCGAAAGACCTCTTCGTAAAGACCGAAAAGGATGCAAAGGAACGTTACGAAGGCTACAAGAAAATGGCCGAGTAACCCCCATTAAAAACCAAAGAGCCGCTCACCGAGCGGCTCTTTTTTTCCGTTTTTCCAATCTCCGTCTTTCCATTTTTTTACTTTCACCCCCGGGGTAAAAGTAAAAAAATTTCAATTTTACCCGAGAGGTGAAATTGAAAAAAAAGACTTACTTTCAGAGCAGGGAAGCGATTCCGTATACCAGAAGGCCCAGGTAGTTGCCTACTGCATATCCTACAAGGCCTGCAGTAAGTCCTGCAACGATTACTTCCTTGTTCTTTATTGCATTGGCCACGGGCACTATGAATGCCGGACCGTATACACCTGCCGTTGATGTTATTATTGCTGTGTCCACATCTATCTTGAATATTATTGCAAAGATCAGGTGGAATACTATCGCTCCGAACATTGAAATCGCAACGAATCCAAGCACCTGCGGTGATGCACTGAGCATTTCCTTAATGTTAACCATGGAACCAAGTGCAATTGAAAACACAAGTATAAGATACTGGCCAACATCAAAGGTATATTTCAACTCCTTGATTTTCTTTACAAATGAAAGACCGACACCAACACTTGTTACTCCAAGCATGACTATTGCAACATCAAGATTCCCAGTCAGCAGCAATGCAATTCCTGCACTGACACCAAGTCCTGCTATACAAATCAGAAGAGCAAGTGAAACTCCTTTGATTGCCCTGGTCTTTTCTTTTTTATCAAGGGTTGAAAATTCAGGTATAACTTCTTCTGTTTCCTCCGCGGCTGCCAGACTTTTGAATGGCCTCAGTATCTTTGAAAGCAAAGGCTTGATTACGGATATCAGAAGAAGGAAATATGCTCCTCCCAGAATACTGTCACAGGTGCTGACCAATACCAGTGTATCCTTCTTGACATCAAGCATCAGACCAACCGCCATCAGGTTCGGTGTGCCTCCGGTATAAACACCTATCATCATTCCGGAAATCTTGGCGAACTCATCTATAGTCCCTCGGAACACCCACGCTGCCAGAAGAGCTGCAAGAAATGCCGATGCTATCATTAGCACAAATGATATAACTGTTTTCTTTGCAGACCTGAGCCACTTGATGAAATCCGCTGAGAACAGAATCAAAGGTATTGCTATCGGAACGCTGACCTGGGTAAGCAAATCTGAGAGGCCTCTGTCGAGAGGTATTCCGGGAATATTTCCCCATACAATTCCAACGGCATATGCTATCAGAATCGGGCTCAGTGTCCTTATTATCTTATGTCTCTTTGATGCCCATAGTATCAGCATGGGTATAAGAAAAATTATTACTACCTGTATGATCTGAAGCATGTCATCTCCTATCTCGGCCAGCGTTCATCAAGTTCTGGGAACACCGGGAATTCAGTGTGCGGTTCTGTCTGGTACCAATATGCAACTGACGCAATGTCTTCGGTCAAAGGCTGGTATTTGCCTCCCGGCCACCATCCAAGTGCCTGCATTGTCACCTTCAGGTCAGACTCAAAACGGATGGGATCCATTACATGCCATCTGTACATGCTATGTTTCGGTACCTTTCCCTCGCCTGTTTCTGAATACGGGAATCCCAGGAATGGTGTTGAATAGTTCCGTCCGAATGTTGTTTTATAATCACCACCAAAGTTCCATGCCCCTCCGAAATAGTCCTCGGTACCGGTTCCGCAGATGGTCGGATATTCACCATCGCCATCCATATAGAATTTTACCTCTCCTTCACCCCACCAACAATCAGAATACTGCATCCATGCCATGTATGTTCCCACATACTGACCCTTACCCTTTATTCCATCCACAAGTACGTGCTCCGGATATTTACGGGTGGTCATTGAGCGTCTCCATTGGGCATGGAAATATGCTGCATCAGCTTCAACCTCTGTTTCGTCAAAGGTTATCTGGAAAAAGAAACCACGGACTTCTTCAAAATAGTCGTTGGTAAATGTTATTTTAAACCCTTTTCTAAAAGGCATGGGCCAGTAGCAGTTCATTCCACCGTTGGGGTTTACTACTACCGGAAGCGAATTGACATCATATCTCTTACCATGACCCATTGCAAAGAAATCTGCAAAAGGCACCTCTACAGAAGGCTTTGTCTCCCCATCCCAGTAAAATCTGAGGACACCCGCCCTTGACATTCTGTCATCGGCTGTCATCCATATGTGTCTGATTATTCCTGAACCGCTGTAATCCGCAAGGACAGCCGTTTCTCCGGGTTTTACCTGTATACACGGCCTTATCTTCCAGCCTTTGCCAAGTTTGGAACCTGCACCTGCGCCCATGGGGTCAGCCATGGCTCCTTTTCCGGGTTCTCCCGTTGGATTCTCCGCACATATGGACCTTGTTCTGGCATTTGACATCAAATGAAGATTTCCAAGACTGTTTCCAAACATAATACTCCCCCCTTGATAAAAATATCAGTTATCTATGTAAACTTACAGCTATTCGTTATGACCATACTTATTTCCATCAGCCAGGAACATATCCATGAATACCTTGAGAGACACCGGTTCATAAACCACATTGTTCTCGCCTTCAATGCTAAGCTGTCCTCCTCTGAATACCGGTACTCCATTGACCAGTCGCATGTTGACAGTGGCCTTGACAGGTTTCTCACTTCTTCGGCATATGGCCCTGGTGGTTACTTCTTCAATGTCCTGGGAAAGAGCAAAAAGATATGTGCTTCCCTCAAATGGTTCCCCCCTGAAATCACATTTCAATCCAAAGCAGATGACCGGTATTCCAAGCTGAGTTACAATCCTTGCACAGTCAAAGACATTCTCCTTGCTTAAAAACTGGGCTTCATCTATTAGAACAACCTTTGTTTCAGGATATTTCTTTACTTCGTCATACAGCCATCCCTCAGGCTTTTTGATCAGGAAATTGCATTTTCTTTTCAGCATATCCCCGCCGATTCTTGCAATAATGCAATTATCAGCCTTGGTATCACTGGCCGGTTTAATGGCAAGTATCTTTTCTCCATTATTGACTTCATAATCATGTGCTATCTGAAGAAGCTGGGTTGATTTCCCTGCATTCATAACCGCATATCTGAAATATAACTTAGCCATTTTTCCCCCCGCGAAAATTATCAGCTTTGATTATATCAATCCCTGCCGTATTTTTCTATCAGATTTTACCCTCATGCCTCAAGGCAGCTGAAATTTCATTTATATTCAAATACCTGGTAAATCCAAAGACCTCCAGTTCGGGAATGAACGGAGCATGGCATTTCATGATCTTTTCATAATCGATTCCCTCATCGACCGGAACTATTTCAACAATCCGGTTGTTTATAAAAGTGGATATCAGTGCCGCAGGCTGCATTTTCCCATATGCAACCAGTCTGATCTTCTTATCCGCCAGAGTAGATGCAAGAAGGATATCATTCACCCAAAGCTCCATGAGCGAACTTCCGGCCATCAACAGATCATTGCATATTTTATGCATTGTTCCGTACATGTCATAGAAGGCACTGTTATTAATCTGAACAGGCTTCACCGCACCCATCCCGCACAAATCAAGTACAAATACATCACCTTTGCCAAGCAGATGGATTATGTCATCAATTCTTCCTTCAATTTCCCCGGTTCCATCCTCAAACAAGACATAAGAAACATAACCATTGTCCGCACCCTTGAAATGAATTGCAGAATTTGTAATTCCCTGATGATCAAGCCAGAAAACCTTTTCTCCTGCATATCCATGAAAATCAAAGGGATTTATCCTTTTCTCGAGAGGTCTTTCTGAGAAATCATAAATTTCAAACACTTTTCTGATTGATGTTCCAATGCTTTTTTCAATCTCTCTCTTATCAAGAGAGTCTTCATATACTATTTCATCCAAAGGTCTTGCTCCCGGAAGTTCTCCTATGACACATCCTGATTCTGTGCAAAGCAGATTTTGTTCAGTTTCAAGGTATGGATAAGGGTCAGCATCTGCAGGGTTTTTTCCTGTCAGATATTTTGTGAAGAACCCAACACTTCCCTGTCGCAGTATATCCGACAAGCCGTGCATTTCCTTGTCAATGACAATGTCAACCTTGTCTTGTGCATCATATAGCGAGTAAACCTTTTTTGCCCTTTGAAGAGAATAAAGTGTTCCTTCTATTGGGAAAAAATCAAACTGCTGGCTAAGTATCCTGAAGGGTTTGGGAGCAAAACAGCTTATGAAGTCCCCGTAATCAAGCCCAAAGTTCATGCAATTGAAAATATTCTGCTCGCTGTCATGGGCATGTCCCCTTGGCATATATTGTTTTCTGCCGTTGAGATAACATCCCGGTGCCGCTGCCTTGATTCTTTCATCAACAAGTGAAATATATGAAGTCTGTGTTCCGCCGCCTGAGTTCCCTGTGGCTCCGATTCTGTTACCATCGACAAATTCCAGGGAACATAAGAGGTCTACCGCACGCATAAGGTTCCATATGAAATACCTTGCTATGTTCATACCGGCCAGGGTACATGTCAGGCCTATATATGAATGCTCCCTTACTCCCCAATCGATGTCGTGTCTTTCAGGCATCTGTATTATCTCACCTTGACCCGGGGGATCCACTGCAAGAACAACCATATCATTGAGAGCAAGTTCAATTGCAGCCAGCTGGTATCTCGGTTCTGCTTTGGCCGGTTTGCTGTGTCCGCAGCAAAAAAGAATCCCGGGAACCGGTTCCTTGATATTTTTAGGAATATATAAATTGGCAGTAACATAAAACCCGGGCAGGCTTTGGAAGATAACCTTCCTGATAATATATTCACCCTTGTCTATGTCACCTTTGTATTCAGGATTCAAATCACATCTTTCAAAATCAAGACCACCTATGGATTCTATGAAACTTTTCCTTATAAAATCAGCCTTGCCCTGCCATTCGGCAACACTCCATATATTGTCTTTATTATTTTCTTCCTTTTCCAACCCTTCAAAAGCCTTTTTGCATGTATAACCAAACAGTTCATTCCCGGGATTACAGTAGTTATCAAGAAATCTTTGGAACATCCTTTTTCACCGACTTTCTGTAAATATCTTCGATATTGGCTGCCATTATG
>DAINQB010000050.1:0-18434 GCA_036743175.1 Bacillota bacterium
GTTCCGAGTCTGTATTCGCCATGGTCACCATCAAATCTGCATACTGTTATATCACCGGGCCTGAAGTTGAACTGCAGGCTGGTCGCAGGCAGGGATTCAAGAATCCATGGCTTTGCCAAAGGTATCTTCCTTATTCCATCATCCCTCAGTGATGCTGCCGCAGAAGCATGCCATAAAAGGACGGCATTGTCATTTTCGGGATGCCTTACTGTAAACTCGGGGAAGAAGGATGGTCCGTATCCCCCTGAAGCCGCCTCCAGGATGATGGAACTAATCGCTCCATGGATATCACTCTCTGCTGCTATGGGCATCCTTTCCTGAACATATGACTCCCCAATTCCTATTCCGTCTCCTATTGATTCCTGGAGTGACATGAATGACTGTATGGACCATGCATCGATATTAAACTTTTCAGCATAACCGAGAAGAACATCCCTCATTGCAAGACTTCTGATTACACCCTCCTCATCAATATTGGAAATGTCAAATATAAAGGAGTCATCCCTTATTTCTGCCTTGTAAAGAGACCGGTTTCTGTCAGCAAGCTTCCTGATATCCGATATATAATCAACCATGTCAAATGGCAGTACCTGGACACCGAATTTTTCGAGAAGTTCGCTTTCATTGCTGATGGTGCACCAGAAGAAATCTATTCTGCTTCCTATCTGTCCAATTTTACTTTGTTTCAAGTATTTTGCGGCTGATACTGCCCTTAGGAATTTATCAATACCTTCTGTAAACTGTCCGTCATCAACCGTACAATTTTCAATGTAACTGTATTTGACTCCCAGTTTATACAGAACTTTGCTTGAAGCAAACATTCCGCACAGGCTGTCCCTTAGGCGGGTACCATCAGCAGCAGGAGCTTCATCCCTTGGGCCCCAGAGCAGTGTCGGAAGACCCAATTCCCTTGCAATCATTCCAACTGCACTTTCAGTTCCGAAATTACAGTGGGGCACAAAAAGTGCATCAATGTTCTGTGATTCAAGGTACCTGACAACAGGTTCAACATGTGAATGGTCCCTCACCAGGCCATCGGGAAGGACATTTTCAATGTCAGTATAATCAATGCCCAGTTCACGGAGTTTGTCATATATGAGCTTTTTTTGAATCTTGGCATCCTCATGCGAAAAGACAAATTTGCCAATTGGACAAACACCAAGTTTCACTGTTTTTTGTTTTATCATATCCCCACCTCATCCATCATCGTAATTTCTAACCCCTGATGAACCGATTTTTTTCAATTATATCCCATATGGGTCGTTTATGACAAAAAGCAGCACCAAAAGACCGGATTCGCATTACGAATCCGGCAATATGTATGGGTGGTACTATTCCCGGGCATTCAGGACAAGCTCATTGTCCTTTGCATCTATCACCACTTCATTGCCGTCCCTTAGCTGTCCGCTTATCAACATCCTTCCTATTTCGGTCTCTATGAATTTCTGCAGGTATCTTTTAACCGGTCGCGCTCCATAGACAGGGGTATAGGATTTCTCTGCCATCAGGTTCTTTGCCGCAGGTGTTGCTGTCATTCTTATGTCATGGTCATCCAGTCTGCGTTGTATAGTTTCAAGGGACAGGTCAATTATCTTGACGATATCATCTTTTCTGAGTGGCCTGAAGAGTACGGTATCATCAATCCTGTTGAGGAACTCAGGTCTGAAGTAGCGGTGCAGTTCATCAAGCACCTTGTCCCTCACAGACTCATCAATTTCACCTTCCGGACCGATTCCTCCGAGAAGATATTCGCTTCCAATATTTGAGGTCATTATCACTACGGTATTCTTGAAACTTACCGTACGTCCCTGGTTATCTGTCAGATGACCATCATCCAGCAGCTGCAGCAGTATATTGAACACATCGTGGTGTGCCTTCTCTATTTCATCAAAGAGTATTACGCAGTAAGGTTTTCTTCTTACGGCCTCAGTAAGCTGTCCTCCTTCATCATAGCCCACATATCCAGGAGGTGCACCGATCAGTCTTGCCACTGCATGCTTTTCCATATACTCAGACATGTCTATACGGACCATGTTGGCATCACTGTCAAAGAGTGCTTCGGCCAGTGTCTTTGCAAGTTCTGTTTTCCCAACTCCTGTAGGGCCGAGGAAAATGAATGAGCCTATGGGTCTATTGGGGTCCTTGAGACCTGACCTTGCCCTGATGACTGCATCACTTACTGCAGTCACTGCCTCTTCCTGGCCAATGACCCTTCTATGGAGGATGCCTTCAAGGTTCATCAGTTTGTCTTTTTCCTTTTCAACGAGTTTTGTGACTGGAATGCCGGACCATCTGGATACAATCTCAGCAACTTCATCCTCCGTTACTTCCTCTTTCAGAAGCTCATTGCCTGTCGAAGCTCTTCTTGTCTTTTCCTGCTCAAGCTGTTTTTGAAGTGCCGGAAGTTCACCATATTCCAGTCTGGCAGCCAGCTCAAGATTATACTCTCTCTTCGCCTCTTCAATCTGTCTTCTGAGGTCCTCAATCTGTTGCTTTATTTCCTTTTCATGATGTATGTTTATTTTCTCAAGTTCAAGCTGGGCCTTCATCTTGTCTGCTGTTTCCTTAAGTTCAGCATGTTCCTTGTCAAGTTTCAAAAGCCTGGCCTTTGAAGCTGGGTCATCTTCTTTCTTTAAGGCCTGTCTTTCAATCTCAAGCTGCATTACCCTTCTATAAATCTCGTCAAGTTCAGCAGGCATGCTGTCTATTTCTGTTCTGATCATGGCGGCAGCCTCATCCATCAGGTCAATGGCCTTGTCAGGGAGAAATCTGTCTGAAATGTATCTGTCGGAAAGAACGGCGCAGGCTATGAGTGCTCCATCGGTAATCCTGACGCCATGATGTATCTCAAAACGTTCCTTCAGGCCTCTCAGTATAGAGATTGTATCCTCAACGGTAGGTTGGTCTACAAGAATGGGCTGGAACCTTCTTTCAAGGGCTGCATCCTTTTCAATATATTTTCTGTACTCATCAAGGGTCGTGGCACCGATGCAATGCAGTTCCCCCCTGGCAAGCATGGGTTTCAATATATTGCCTGCATCCATGGCTCCTTCTGCTTTTCCTGCTCCCACAATGTTGTGGAGCTCATCAATGAAGAGTATTATCCTTCCTTCGGATTTGTTTATTTCCTGAAGCACAGCCTTCAGCCTCTCCTCGAATTCACCACGGTATTTGGCCCCTGCTATAAGCGCTCCCATGTCAAGGGCGAATATGGTTCTGTCCTTCAATCCTTCAGGCACATCCCCTGCCAGTATCCTTTGGGCAAGGCCTTCGACCACAGCCGTCTTTCCCACACCGGGTTCCCCGATTAATACAGGATTGTTCTTCGTCCTCCTTGAAAGAATACGTACAGCCCTTCTGATTTCTTCATCACGTCCGATTACCGGATCTATCTTTCCCTGCCTGGCCATTTCGACCAGATCACGGCCGAACCTTTTCAGGGTGTCATAGGTATCCTCTGGATTCTGGGAAGTAATCCGCTGGTTGCTTCTTACCTTTGACAATGCCTTCATGAAGCTGTCGGAGGTTATGCCATATTTCTTGAAAATTTTCTGTGAAGGAGTATTATGCTCCTCCAAAAGGGCAATGAACAGGTGCTCTACGCCTGCATACTCATCTCCGAAACGTTTTGTTTCATCCTGTGCCTTCACAAAAATCTGATTCAGCCTTCTTGATGCATAAACCGGAGATGCAGCATCACCGCTTATGGAAGGCAGACCACTCAGGTATTCATTGAGCTCTTGTATATATGAACCTGCATCAACGCCCATATAGCCAAGCAGCTTGCTTATCAATCCGTCTTTCTGGGAAACCAGCGCCATATGAAGATGTTCACCCTCTATCTGCTGGTGGCCCATCCTTACCGCCAGTTCCTGGGCTGTAGTTATTGCAGCAAGTGCCTTTTCTGTAAATCTATCTAAATTCATTGTATTATCCTCCAGTAAATTACTGACCTTCTCTGACCTTTATTTTAATACTTGTTTTGGGAAAATGCAACATTGTAGCTTGATATGGATTATTAATTTTTAAAAGAAGAGCAGTATTATTTTTTTAAAAAAAGATAATTAGCAGCAGATGAAGTATATTTCGGACCCTTCATGCTCTGCTTAACTTTTTCGATATCAACAGGCTTTCCACCGGGAAGTCTGAAGTATTTGTCAAGGTCTTTCCTTACAATTACATTACTATTGTTTACGACACCAATGAACTCATATTCATCATGCTTTGCCAAAGTAGCGTCCCCATGGCTGTCATTGCAAAGAAGAATCCCCCCCTTCTTCAGTAGATATTTGGTTGCCTGTCCAACAAAGCCCGCATATTGGGAAATTATAAGATCCACTTTATCTATATTCATCGGGTCAGTGTAATCCTGTCCAATGAAATCAATATGGGTTTGCTCCGTGTATTCTTTATTGGCTTCAATATATTCCTTAATTGAATCAATGTCCCTGAAGAATTTGACTGCACCTTTGAAATTATCTATATATGTAACTTCAGGTATTACAAGGGATGGGCTTATGTCAATGAAAGACCCTGGATAGGCTGCGGATTTTACAGAAAACTCCGTTGCCACTGCTTTATACAGTGCTTTTCTGTCGCCGGTCTTGTCCCTGTATTCTATAAATTGTCTGATGGTTTCATTTTCCATATATCATCTCTACCCAGGGGCGCAACCGTGCAACCAATCATCCTTGGGATAATTAGTCATTTTCAACCAATCATCCTTGGGATAATTAGTCATTTTTAGCCAATCATCCTTGGGATGATTGGCTGAAGTGAGTATTTAATATATGTATGGAATGATTCTGTATTTAACCTTTCCTGTATATTCATCCCATAACTCACCATATTTTTCCCTGCAGATTTTGTCATCGTCAGCCTGTCTGGTAAACATAAGTGCTATATAGTAGAGCGGATAAAGCCAGACCAAAAGAACACCGGGATACCCGACTACAAGTGCTATTGCCATCGCCTGAATGATTTCTCCGAGGTAATTTATGTGTCGGCTTGCACTCCAGAAACCATTAGCAAGAAGGTTGCGCTGTCCATCAGTTATTACCTCCGGAGTGATCCAAAGGAATTTTTTATCCGGATGAACCTTGAAGTAATACTTTTGCATGTTTGCACCCCGGGTCAATACCCAACCACACATGAAAAGCAATCCTATGACTACAGTGAACAATACAGGATGTCCCGGATTTGGAAGATGTGCAGTGAACCAAAGAGCCACCGAATAGAAGTAGGGGTAAAAAGCCAGACATCCGAAACCAAGTTTGAAACCGACTCGTTCTGCAATAAAATCATATGTCCAGAGATGTACTTTTTCAAAAATCAGATACTCAAAGCAAAACCAGGTCAGCATTGCACACCCCAATATGAATCCGGGGTTCAAATTATCCACATTTCTGAAGTGATAAACTGCAAATGAAAGCACATTGAGCTGAAGCATCACAGCCCCAATAAGATAAAGCCACATCTTTGCATCTATGAATCCATCTTTAATCCTTGCATCCTTCACCCTTCCGAACCATAGGTCTGCCGCGAATGATCTGCCGGTTGGGGGATGCTTCAGGACAATATACAGGGAATATGATAAGCCGATGACAACCGCTCCGATGAGTCCGAGCCAACGGGTTTCATATAACCAGGTGTATGGGACAATGTCGAAATAACCAAGCAAAACCCAAACCAGGATAGCAGCCGGAAGAACAAACTTACCGTTTATCCTATAGTTCATTACCTCTCCCGTAATCTCATTCCTTACATATCCCCTTGTTTTCTTCACAGGTATGATGATATGCAACAAGGTTATTACCGAATAGGCTACCATTGGAGTAACCAGCCCCAGGAATATTTTCATGACAAACCTCCGGTGTTCTTTGACATTATTTTAATTGCAGCTTTTCTGCTCAATAACCTCATGAATACAAAACGCGCGATTTTATTTATAATCCCAGGTACAACTATGGGCTTTTTCCCAAGGGCTTTCAGAGTCTTCTCCGCCACTTTGTCTGCACTCAATGTCCCCGGTGCAGGTTTTGCTTTCTCTGCATTCCTGTAGCCAGGAGTCATGATTGCCCCGGCGCAGCAGGCAATGACATCAATGCCCCGGGGTTTAAGCTCACTCCATAGCCCTTCGGCCAGAATGGCATTGAAGGATTTGGTGGCAGCATAAGCCGCAAGCCTCGGACTGCCCTGAGTGCCTGCCAGAGAGGACATCAGTACGATACCTCCCTTTCCCCTTGTTATCATTTGTTCAGACAGGAGCTTTGAAAGCAACATAGGAGCCTTAACATTCACATCAGCTGCAAGCATCAGTTGCGACTCATCTATTTCTTCGAATAAACCAATGGGTGCAAAGGCAGCATTGTAAATCAAAAGTCCAATTGAAACCTTGAGTTCGCTTAACTGACTTTTAACATTTTCATAATCGGAAAGATCAGCCACCAGGTAAATTACATCCACACCATATGCTTCATGTAACTTTGTTGCAGTTGCCTCAAGCCTTTCTTTGTTTCTTGCAATCAGAACGAGGTTCAGGCCACGTTTTGCAATGGCTTCGGCAAAGGCATGACCCAGTCCGTCAGATCCACCTGCCACCAATGCATATGGTCCATATTTCCCCTTGAAGTCTGGATTTTTCATAAAACACCCAATCATTAACAACAAGAAATCCACAATAGGGATTTCCATTGTTTTATTCCCCCGACTATTCCAGCCTCTATTTTATTAAATGTCACTGCCTTTGGCAACAACGCCATTGAACTGCATGTGTATTCAAATGCTGCAAGAAGCTTTAGAAAGGAGCATCAAATACAGAATCAGTGAAATCCTCATTGATATTAACAAATTCATACGTCTGTGTTACGGCATTTACGCCCGTAGGTTTGTCTCCATAAGATGAATTCCCATAAAGGGTCAGATAAATGACCCTGTTGTTATCAACACCGAATTCCACCTTAGTGTAGTAATAACCCGCCTGGGCACCTTCCTTTTTATAGAACCTATCAATACCGTCGATTGCATAGACCATATAAGCACCATTTCCTCCCGGAGTTCCTTCATCAACTGCCGCAAAATCCCATTTGTAATAATCAGTATAGTTTTCAGGTGGTGATATCGGTGACAGGATGTTACCTGATTTCATGCTGTATTGCTTTGCATCCTTCTCTTTGACTATTATCGTAAATTTAATATTATTACCCTCATACTCATCACTTCGATAAGACATCCCCCTTGTCCAGAGTTCAAATGTCTTTGGTGCAACCGGAGACGGGTCATAAGGCAGATATGTGACAACGCACTTCATGTGAAGTGACTGAGCTGTCAGAAACTCCCTGAGTACCTCTCTTGCTTTCCCTGAATCAAGTTCCTCTTCAGCAGGTACAGTTTCAGGAGCCTGACTGACAGGAACAATTGTCATGTTCGGTTTTGATGTTGAATCCGGGACTTGTGATTTTGATTCCAATGAGTCCGTATTCTCTTTACTTGAGCAAGCAAACAAAGTAAGTGAAATCATTACAAGGAGCAAAATAAACAGGACTGGCTTTACTACTATTTTTTTCATAATCAGCACCTCTGTCTTTGCTTTGAAACATTATTATATTACTCCCGGAAATCTGAAGATGTCAATTATATCTGATAAATGTCGGATTGCGGACTTTGACAGAATTAGGGCAAGTGTTCTACAATTAGGCCAGCAACGCGGTATTATGATGGTTCAGACCAATATCGTATGCGGTAATAAGCGGGGTTTCTGAAGGAGTCTATGAATGGAAAACACAAAAAGAATCCAGTTGAAGTCATTTTTAACTGCCACCATTATATTACTTATATTACTGGTTGCTACAGGTATTATTGCAGTTCTGGCAACAATTAACAGTGATTCTCCCATTGCCATATGGAGAATCCTGACCGCTCCCATAGAATCCCTTTGGGGTGGCAACAGTACAGTTGTCATTGTAATCATAGTATTTATTCTTGTGGTCGGCGGCAGTATCAATGTCTTAAGACAGGCAAATATAATTGAACACATGCTAAATGGTGTAATAAGGCGCTACAAGGATTCGAAATATGTTCTGCTGCTGGCAATTACCCTGATGTTCATGGCAATAGGTGCACTGTTCGGTGTATTTGAAGAAATAGTTCCATTGGTTCCTGTCATGATTATCCTTGCCAGGAAACTTGGCTGGGATACTAAAACAGGACTCGGTATGAGTATCCTGGCTACTGGTTTTGGTTTTTCTGCGGCGGTTACGAATCCCTTTACTATCGGCATTGCCCAGAATATCGTTGGACTTCCCCTATACAGCGGGTTCTTCTATCGCCTTGTTATTTTCATAATAGTATTTTTCGTTCTATATGCATTTCTATACATTCATTCCAAAAAGGTTGAAGTTGAAACAGATGAAACATTGGAAGAACTGGATTACGTCAAACCAAAGAAAAAGGCTGTTGTCTGGGTGCTGGTTTTATTCGGTTTGATGATGCTGTCAATATTGGCAAGTCCTTTTGTTCCAATACTCCGGGATATCAATCTGATTCTGATTACCCTTTACTTCCTGCTTATGGGAATCGGTGTATCATTCCTATCATATTCAAAGCCATCTGAGGGATTAAGAAACTATCTTCGCGGAGCCCTTGATTTAGCCCCTGGAATACTACTAGTTCTAGTAGCTTTTGGAATCAATCATTTGGTTACAATAAGCGGAACATTGGATAAGCTAATCCTATACTTAACCAGCTCTTTTGAAGGAGCAAATAAGAGCGCCATCATTACCGGTTCATTCGGTTTTACCTTGATCGCAGAGTTCTTCATAAGCAGCGGATCGGCAAAAGCAGCCGTTATCTTACCTATACTGGATCCGGTCTTGAACAACCATTCCATATCTTCACAACTGGGTGTTCTTGCCTATCAGTTCGGAGACGGATTCACCAATATGTTTTATCCGACGAATCCTGTTCTTCTTGTGGCATTGGGACTGACAGGCATGAGCTATACCAAATGGTTCAAATGGACGTTTCTACTGCAGACTGTTGTACTGTTGCTGAGTGTTGGATTCCTATTGTTAGGCCTCTTGATAGGATATTAGAATTTTGTCCTCTCCAAGAATGAATTTCTTCAGGGATTCTCCGGCTTCCTTTTCGTTGGTCTCCCTGAGTCTGATAAAAGCCATGACAGGAATGGATTCAAGAACTTCAGACATTTCATAACCCCTGCCTGTCATTGCATCCAGATACGGTTTTGCGAACTGCGGGGCATACAATCGAAAAATAATGTATGTACTTGCAATGTCCATAGCCGGATTACCTAGTTTAGCATTTGTCCAGTCAATGATGTAAGGAACACCCTCATGATATACAACATTTTCAGGATGGAAATCAAAATGACACAAGTGATATTTTTTTTCGATCCTGTCAATTGATTTCAGCGCCATGGATTTCAAAGACTCATCAATAACCGAAGCCCTGATCTGTTTCGAAAATGTCTTATATGAATCTGCAAGATTCAGATCCTTATATTTAAATGTTTCACACTGCAAGTCCATGAATTCATGAAAGCCCTGTAAATAATTTTCATTCAAAATCCTATCTGCCAGATTGGTTCCATCCAGCAAAGTCATTCTGATCATATTATCTATAATTGTATATTCAGCGACCTTCAGATTCGTATTCTGAAATATCTCGTTTTGAACTGCAACCTCGAACTTCATGTTTTCAAGGTTGTAGCCTTCCTTGTATTTCTTGTATGCATATTTCCCGTCGGAATATACATTGGCAGACATTCCTTCACCCAGCTTGATCATGTCATCCCCCTATTTATTTCAATAACAGCGCTTTGATAATTATATCATTTTGTCATGGATAAGACATTTATCCTGTATCTGTTTAATTATAAAAACATGGTTGCTGCATTATTGCAGCCAATTGGGAATACCGGATTCTATTCGATGGGTTTCACTTCCCTGCTCCATATTTTATGGATCAGTCCATTGACAATCGAAAGCGCTTCTTCCCTGTTGCTGCAGGGAGACGCATAAAAAAGTCCTCCGTTACCTCCGTACCATACATCCTTACCACTTTCATCCTTCTCAACAACAAGCACCACGATGGCTTTGGCTCCGGGTTCCATGTAAATATACCCAGTGCGTATAAGGTCGCTGAAAGTACCCACATTGACTTTCCAATATATCAGAGATGCCGGCATTCCCTTGTAAAAATCCAGTACCATTTCCTGTTTCAGAACTTCTTCATTGATATCCGGATGCAAATCCTCTATATATACCTGACCAACAAACTTATCATTTGAAAATATTTTTCTATGGTATTTGCCATTAATATTAATTGACATGGTTTCACTATATTCCGGTTCCGATGGACCGCCCCTGAACAGAATGCCTTCCATTTCCTTGTCAATCCGTATTGGCCAACAGTATACAAGCAGTGAACAAAAAATTAGGAGTACGCTCAAAGATACAAGAATTATCACAGTCTTTCTACGAAGACTCATTCCCCTGAACAATTTATCCTTTGCAGACAATTTACCAGTATACTCACCCTTCTTTTCTCCATCTATATACACCCAGGCAGTACACTCCCTTAATCCAATCGGAAACAGTGATCTTACAAGCTCTATTCGAACATCATGTTTTTCCCCGGACCCTACTATAATGTTGAAGGTCCAGTTCTGTCTGAATATCACCTTTCTCAATTTTTCCTGGATGTATGGCTGCCCATCTATCCGTATGTCAACATATCCCCAGAACTGGTTGACTGTAAAATCAATCATGTGTTTTTCTTCGTTCCCTACTTCGAGATTGAATTTAAGGGAGTATACCTTGTCTTCAATCCTCTCCTTTAAGGAGGAATCGAGTTTTGTCTTGTCCAGTAGTGTCCTGTATCTGTTATCTCTCATTTCATTCTTCCCCTAGCAAAAGTTTCAGCATCTCCCGCCCTCTTTTGAGCCGCATTTTAACCGCTGAGGTACCAATGCCAAGAATCCTTGATATTTCATGCACTTTATATCCTTCGTAATAATGGAGATGAATCGGACCCTTTATGCTTTCGGGTAAACCTACAATCAATTGTGCCAGGTGATCCTCTTCCTCTGACTCAGTTACAAGGATACCTTCATCCAGTGGCAAGGCTTTCTGTTTTTCGTTTTTTCTTATTTTGTCTATACAGCAGTTTATTGTTATTCGAAGCACCCATCTTTTTTCGTGTTCATTATCCTTGAATTCATCACCTTTCTTCAAAAGCCTGATGAAAACTTCCTGCATTACATCTTCACAATCCATGGAGTTGTTCAGATACATGAGGGTCATCTTGAATATCATGTTGCTGTACTGGTCATATTTTATTGTGAATAACCGATCCCCATCAGGTGACGCGCTCATATATGTTTTATCCTCTTCACTATAGTAACGTACCTGGCAAACAAATGGTCACATACAATTCCAAATATTTTTATAAAATTCCCCATGGATAGCAATTTATTCGTAAAACTTCGTTCTTTGTATTCTATATATAATAATACTCTATTAATTTTGGAATTATTAAGGAGAGTTGAGCCAGGTTATGTATTCCTGATACTTGATTTGGTTACACCTGAACTCATAATCTAGAATAGCTTCCTCAACACTTTTATCCAATGATAAAATCTCGCTCATTAGTTTTTTGTAATTTGCAGTGATAATCCGCTCAATGCTTTGTCCATCATTCTCATTGAATTCCGGTGGTGCAGTACCCATTCGGGATTTATCAAAAATATGCTGATAATATATTTCATCCGGATTTGCATCGATCAAATTGCGCATGAATGTATACGAATTTGCAGGGTGTATCTTTCCGTCCAAAATATCATTCTCTGTATCTTCCATTAAGGCAATATCGGCTTCGATTGGAGTCAGCATCCTTGTATAATTCAGACGATTAATATATCCATTTTCTATTTCATAATGGAAACCTTCTACTCCATATCGAAAAGCATTTATCAGCTCTTTGTTCAAATATGCATTATTAATGAAGTAATCCAGTTTGGATTCAATATCATCAGTACCTTTAATAACTCCGAAACCTCTTGCTACTTGCAGTATGGAAATCAGTTTTTCTTCATTCGGGCCAGACAATTGATAGCCGTAAACTATTTCCGAATCCCCTTTGGCATATATACCGGATAAAAACTCTTTGCCCTCTATCTGTATTTCATTGATTTTGCCAGGCTGGAAGTATATTAAATCCGTTTTAACCAGATGAGCAATGAATTCCATAGCATCTTTAAATTCCTGAGTGAAAACAATGTCATAATAGGTTCCAGTTGACTGGTCAAATGAAATGTTTTCATTTTTTATTTGCGAGAAACATCCAAAAGCTCTGAATATATCCGATAATTCTGATGAACAAAGCGAACTGTCATCCAGTCCCAGGATAAAAACTTCCTTATCGGATTTCATATGCTTCGCTTGTAAACCCAGCCTTTCAAGCTCATAAATAGAAGATGGGATTTCAGCATTCATTTTATTCAGCCAGTTTGAATTATATGCTCTTGTCAGTACTATTGATCTATTTGATGAAGGCATACCCCATATTTTCCCATAATCATCCGTGAAAGCAAGAAAAGCCTCAAAATCAAGCGAGTCAAAGCCGTCTACCAAAACCCTATAATCATTTAACGGAATAAGAACATCCGTAAGAATGAGTTTATATAGAATACCTGGATCCTGGATATACACGAGACCACCTGGTTTCATTGAGATCAGTGTTTCTGAGTCAAATTCATCACTGATGAACCTTATCTCAACTTCAACTCCACCAAGATCTGTAATTATACTTTCCCACTCTTGTTTAATATTCTCCGGCATACTCTGATAGAAAGAGTCGTTTGCGATCTGCACCGGATAATAGATGATAATTTTATTATTATCATTTTCTTCAATATCTGCCGTTGGTACATTCGATAAATGTACTTGAATATCATCAAACTCTTTCAGGTTATCTGTTTTACAACCTGTCAAATGGATCAATATCAAGACTAAGCTTAAAATGAATAATAGTACTCTTTTCATAATGTACACCTTCATTTCCGGAAACAATACAATTATAATCTTATTAATAGAATACAGGCTAATGATAATATAAAATTCACAAATAATTTACAATTTTAAAGCGCCAAACTGCCATACGCTGTTTATAGAAGTTAGCTGGGAAATAAAAGAATACTGAACATCCGGGGGTCTCTGACAAGTTCTGGTTAAGGCAGACCACTCATTATCTTACTCTTATTAATTTAAAATCTATCTTGATGTTATAAAAATATTTCGAGTTTGTCTTCACCAAACAGAACTTCATTTATGTATAATATTATTTTATAAGGCTGCTAATGTTGAATACTAATGTAAATTTATTGTCTCTTCACCACCGACATCACCATCTCCATCCCAAGTTACTGTTATTGTTGGAACTTCATCGTTGTAAAATGCCAGGAGAGCATTTGTATATGTTCCTCCCTTTGATATTGCATAAGGCGCTTCATCAGGAGGACAGTTCCTTCCCTTTGCGAAATTAAAAAGAGGCGTGGCATTCATACCCCATTGATGGAGGTTCTCAATTTCGCTTAAATCACCAATATATTCGTAAGTAGCTTTATATTTGCCGAAACTACTGAGTGTCTCATTACCATTTCTGTCAACTCGTGTATAGATTCTTCCCTTAATTTCATAAGTAACTGCCCAGTGATCGCTATTGCCGCTAAGTTTCTCATTTATAACAATTCTATTTCCGCAACTAGTAAATAGACCTATAAATAAACTTGAAATTAATATCATCAGTATGATGCGCCTCATTTTAAACTCCTCAGTCATGATATATTCGGTTCTTTTGTATTTCTATATATAAAGAATAGAATCACAAATGCACAGATTGATGAAACTATAAGCCACATGAAGTAAGCAAAACTCGCTAAGAATCTATTTGCCAATGCACTTGGTACGAATGGTATTGTAGCTGCAATAAAAACAATTGCCCCTGTAATTCTATTCAAGAACATTCTTCTAAGTTTCTTCCCCGTTATATTCTTTTCTTCTGTAAAATTGTTATCGGGATTCTCAAGCTTCAGATTCTTGATTCCGCTGTATGCTGCAATAATTATGAAGATACTGCTTACACTCATGATAAGCATAATTGCGAAACCTAAAA
This sequence comes from Bacillota bacterium, assembly GCA_036743175.1. Classification (GTDB taxonomy): domain Bacteria; phylum Bacillota; class Clostridia; order DUPQ01; family DUPQ01; genus JAFGQE01. The sequence continues at coordinate 14,194 of DAINQB010000050.1, forward strand.
GAGCCAAATTCCAGCTCCATGTGTGAAAGTATATAAAGGAACCAAGTCCGGTCAAGATGAAAGCAAGAGCAATTGAATTGAGCTTCATAAATTTAATTATTTCATTATAACGTTGGTTTAGCGGTATTAATGAAGTCATATAGGTGTCAGAGCTTTCATTTAGGTTGGCAGCAAGGAGTTCATCAACTGTTATACCCAACTCTGTAGCCAAATCAGGAATTATAGTGATTTCAGGGTATCCCTCGCCAGTTTCCCATTTAGAAATAGCTTTATTAGTGACTCCAAGTTTGTCTGCAAGTTCCAGCTGTGTCATATGCTTGCTTTTCCTTATTATCGAAATGAAATTACCAATCGCTTTATTATCCATGAACAAACTCCTTGTCTCTTTTGGTTTCATTCTAAGCTATTGTTGGAATTAATTAAAGCTACGTATATTTGATTCTATCTACGAAGAGTGGATAATACAAAAGACCCCGATTATACGGAGCCTTCTGACAAATTTTGGTGGAGGCGGGGGGAGTTGAACCCCCGTCCGAAACAATATCCACGAGATTTTCTACGGGTGTATCCTGCTTTTTGTTACCCTACCCCGCCGCGCCAGCAGGCAGGCTCACCGGGAAGGGGTGCTTAATAAGTCCTGTAACTCCCTCAAAGCATTGGGAGAACGGTGCCGGTGTTTGACCTTCTACACCTAAGGCCCGATAGATGACACCTCTGGTCCGGAACTCGGGTATCCCGGGGAGATGGCGGCCTAAAAGTTAGGCAGCAGCTAAAGCAGTATTGTCTGCGTTTAGTTTAAATGTCCCCCGTTTTTTAAAGAGGCCAACGAGGATCCTCTACCCGCTTATCTTGCTTCCATAATCCCGTCGAAACCATTGCGCCCCCACGTTCTATGAATGCCTAAACGCATTTGAATGCGCTATTGCCTATTGATTGAAGCCCTTTACCCTGATGTCGATTTCGCGTTTTGCGTCCTTTTCCTTCAGGGACTGTCTTTTATCATAGAGCTTCTTGCCCTTTGCCAGGGCAAATCCAAGTTTCACCTTGTTCCTTTTGAAGTATATCTTCGTCGGAATGAGTGAATATCCTTTTTGTTCGGTCTTTCCAATGAGTTTCCTTATCTCTTCCTTATGCAGAAGAAGCTTTCGGTCCCTTTCAGGATCCTTGTTGTTTATATTGCCCATTTCATAAGGACTTATATAAAGGCCTACTATATAGACTTCACCATTTTTGATAATTGCATAGCTGTCCCTGAAGTTCACCTTTCCGGCTCTCAGGGATTTCACCTCAGTTCCTGCAAGTGAAATCCCTGCCTCGAATTCTTCTTCGAGGAAGTAATCATGCCTTGCTTTTCTGTTCTGCGCAATCATCTTGATTCCGTCCACTTCATTTTCCTTTCCGTCACAGTGTAATTATACCCACTGCGAAAAATCCCGTCAAAAAACGGTTCATTCTTATTTTATACGTACTGCCTGTCACGTTTGTTCCGACCGTCGACCGCCCTTGCACCTCAGGCATCCGGTCAAAGGAGATTGAACAAGCCCTTTTTACAGGGCTTGCTCTCCTGGCTCCCCAAGTTGGACTCGAACCAACGACCCTGCGGTTAACAGCCGCATGCTCTACCAGCTGAGCTATTGAGGATCATGTACCGTCAAATTACCGATACTTTGTACATTATACTTTCATTGATATTACCGGTCAAGAGTTTTTTTAGGTTGCAGAAGCCTTTTCCATAGCCTCTGCGGATACCATTAGTTCAGGGTTATCATATCCTAACAATACCTGCTGGAGCAGATATGCATTGACCCTTTCAGACTCTTCTTCAAAATCAAGACCCGTGTCAAGTCTGGTTGGTTTTCCAATGGCGATTGTTTCATTTATCCTGTTGAATGACACCGGATACAGCAATGGATTTACACCATGTTTGCTTCCTGCCAGCTTACACATGAACAGATATCCCTTCATGAACTGCAGTTTGCCATCAGTGAATTCCTTCCTTCGGCTGAACAACAACTGGTTTTCTCCATCAACTATTGCCTGAACCCCTGCTCTTATACTCTTTCTGGACCTCTGTTTATCCCAGTAAGATACAATCGGTTTTGCACTTCTAATAATGAAAGATACAAACCATCCAGTTAGAAAACCTACCAGATGTGCAGGGAATTTATTCCAGCCGTGCTCCCCCATCAGCAGGGATTCCGCGATATATCTGTTACAGGCCCTTGTTTCTGTAGTCATGGAGTTCGCCCATGTCCTTGTCTTTATGGGAAAACGGGTCTGTGCCAGTATGGGGCCATAGAATTTCTCATGATTGCACACAAATACTGCAGGTACGGACTCATCATAGTTTTCCACTCCATAAACCCTGGGCTTCCTATAACTGATCCTGAAAATGAATCTTACCAAAGCATAAATCGGGTTTGTCATTGAGCCTCCTGTGCAAACAAATCCGGCTGTATACCAATATCATAATTTATTTACATTCGCTTGTCAAAGTTTTTCAGTCACAGTTTATCCTGATATCTCTGTCAAGGTTTGTGTAATCAGTGAAATATATCGTAAAACCCTTGGAGCTTGGAGGAACACTTCCCCTCATATTAGTTGTATAGGTGTGCTGCTTGAATGCCGGGCCGATTTCCACTGTATCCTTCTTATACTTGACCCTTACCATTCCCTGGTGCGGTTGTATATATTGTCCCGGAAGGCCTGCAACTGTGAAGAACTCACCTGTGACTTCGCTTCCTGATGTCACAATGAACTCAACCTTGAAAGGCACCCTGTCAGTGCCCTCTGTTCTGACATTCATATCAATGTTCTTCCCATTGATCCTTATTGTCGCAGTGATTGTGAGTTTCTGGTGATTGCATGTCTTTCTGATTGAGTGATCCATTTCCTTCCATACGCTTGTCGGAGGCTTTTCCTCAAAGGGTTTCCAATACATGTCTTCAGCAGAAAATGTGAGGATCAGCTTGTCCTCATCCTTTATCAGTTTTTCCGGTTTGAACTGTGCAAGCATAAAAAAGGATGCACACAACCTTGCATATACCTTGAGCTCCCCTTTTTGCATGAAAAGGAAGTTAGCATTGTTGCCTATGACCGAAACACTGAAGTCATCCTCTACCTTCCTGTAGATGCTGGATACTGGATTGTACATTTCATAACTGGTCTCAAGGGGTATCAATTCAGGTTCAAAGTCCTTCAAACCATCATAATACATATATATCCATAATACATCGGGTATAGCCCTGCCATATTTGATTGTTTCATCCATTATCTTGTGGGCGAATGCAGCATATCTGCCGTCCTTCATGACCCATGCACCCTGTAGATAAATATAGAATGAACGGGTTGGATAAAAAGCCATACCGGGGTCATTTTCACCTTTGTCCTTTCTTGCTGAATTCTGTGTGAAAACAGTTCCGTCGGGCTCAATGTATTTAAAGAGAAGATCCATGTTCGCTTTCAGGACATCGTAAAGATCATCTCTCTTCATTTCCCTGGCGAGTTCAAACATTGCATTGTCATTGACTTCATTGTACATGCCCGGTGATCTTTCGGTGAATTCCCCATATTCATCTATATCGATTCCTTCACGAAGATATGCCTCTGCCAGTTCCCTGAGTTCTTCCCGTCCTGTAATGTTGTATATGTTTGCAGCGGAGGCAGCCATCATCCATCTATGGTTCGGTGTTCTATGACCCCCGTTCAAAAGTCCTTCACCCAGGATTTCCATAATACTGTATATTGAGTCCATTACTTCTTTTTCTTCTTCGGTATCTGCGAATCTTTCGAATATCCTGTAGGTCCTTGCTACATTGATTCCCTCAAATGAATTAGGTGTGAAGAAATCAGATATAAGGCAGTCGCCTGTTCCATTTTCCCGTACTGTATTGAAATAGAACTGAATGAAACCCTTGATTAGATCCATTACACTCCGGTCCTTGTAATATTTGGAATCAGAACAGAAATATGCAGCAGTGCAGTGCATCATCTGGCCCAGTGTACTGTTTTGTTCAGCGAGTCCGTTGCCATCCTTGAACCCGCCATAGAACACACTGTCCCTGTCATCATAAAGATTCGCTTTGATCAAAGGAATCCTGCTTTCATTCACTTCAACAATTGCTTTATAAAATGCCTTCATAATATCCCCCAAAACTATAACTAAAAATATCCTACCCCAAAATCATCCAAAGCGCAAAGCTTTTCATCCAATCATCCCAAGGATGTTCGGCACTTTTCAG
>DAINQB010000051.1:0-1305 GCA_036743175.1 Bacillota bacterium
TGTCTTGACTTTTGCTCTTTCAGTAAGCATTTCATGTGCAGAATGCCTGTCGACCAATGTTTCATACTTTCTGCCTATGAATGACATTGAAATATATCTTTTGACCATATCCTCATCCGAAGCAGGACCGATTTTGCTTTTCGGTGGCATTATATATGCCCGTTCAACCATTCCCGGAATGCCTTTCTCATCAAGGAAAGATACCAGGGCTTCCCCCAGCCCAAGGTTTGTTATTACTTCTTCTGTGTCAAATTCCGGATTTTGTCTGAACGTATCAGCTGCTGTTTTTACAGCCCTCTGGTCCCTTGGTGTGTAGGCTCTCAGGGCATGCTGTATACGATTTCCAAGCTGTCCAAGGACCGAATCAGGAATATCCAAAGGATTCTGGGTAATGAAATATACTCCAACCCCCTTGGAGCGAATTATTTTTACAACCTGCTCGAATTTCTCAAGGAGATATCCCGGCATGTCCTTGAATATCAGGTGGGCTTCATCAAAGAAAAACACAAGCCTTGGTTTATCCATGTCTCCCACTTCATCCAGTTCCTCAAATAACTCGGAAAGAAGCCATAACAGGAATGTTGAGTACAGACCGGGATTATTGAAAAGTCTTGATGATTCAAGTATATTTATCATGCCTCTGCCCATGTTGTCAGTTACCATGAGATCTTTGATCTCTAGTGCAGGTTCTCCGAAGAAATGTTCTATCCCCTGTTCTTCAAGAATCAGGAGCTTGCGTTTGATTGCTGCAACTGATGCAATGTTTACGGAAATAACATTGCCCTTCAAATCAGTCTTGTTATTCGTAAGGAAATCAATGACACTCATCAAATCCTTGAAATCAAGAAGAAGCATACCGTTTTCATCTGCAAACTTGAAGACCGTATAGATTATGGAAGTCTGGGCATCATTGAGGTCCAGGAGCTTCGACAGCATAAGAGGTCCCATATCGGTCACTGTGGTTCTGATGGGATGACCCTGTTCTCCGAACAAATCCCAGAAAGTTACGGGGAAATGCGTGAAATCCACTTTGTCCAGTCCTATAAGATCAAGTCGCTCCCTGAACCTTGAACTTTCTTTTCCCGGCTCTATGATTCCTGTAAGGTCACCCTTTACATCCTGCATGAAAACAGGAACTCCCAGTTCACTGAAGTTCTCCGCCAGCACCTGAAGAGTCACCGTCTTGCCCGTTCCCGTTGCTCCCGTTACAAGCCCATGCCTGTTAGCCATGGAAGGCACCATCTCAATGGTCCTGCCATTTATTATAGCTATATCCATCTTGTTCATATGAATTCCCCCTGCATG
>DAINQB010000051.1:1405-8772 GCA_036743175.1 Bacillota bacterium
AGAAATTCAGCATTTGTCATGAATCCATTTACCTCAACCAGCTCGGAATGCATTACCGGTACGACAACCTGGCCTCCCCCGAATACGAGATATCCATACCTGTAGAAGTGCTCGAATATAGTGACAATCCTGTTTTCAAAAACCAATGCCGCAACAATGCTCAGAACAGCCAGAAACGCAAAAGCAATAAGATATTTCCATGGTGGCCTTATTCTGACCTTGTTCCAAAGGTCTTTCTCCCCTGAGTGCAAAATACCGGCTATACCTCCTGCTATCAAAACAACCGGAAATATCCAGGGATCCCTGATGAAATAGGTTATTACTCCACTGAGCACAAGTAAAATTATGGTAAATCCATCTGTTGCGACCTTTCTACCTATTCTGAATGCTGCCAGCACAATGAAACCGACAGCCATGGGACCTATATATCTCAGTCCGTCGGTTGAAATATTGAGATTGTTCAGAATCTGGTAAAGGAAAGACAAAACCGTCATTGCTATGATTACAGGAAGTGCCCAGACAAGCATCGTAAGAAATGCCAGTACCGGTCCCCCTGTCTTGTAACCAACCGCCACAATGGTCTGTGTGCTGGTAGGCCCGGGTAATATGCTGTTAAGGGCAATGAGCTCAACAAGCTCCCCTTCGCTCAGATATTTCTTTTTTACTACAAGTTGGTCGGTGAATACACCATAATGAGCCTCGGGACCTCCATATGCCCCAAGTGAACATATCAGCACATCCTTAAGAAAAGATCTCCATAGTTGACTCTTGTTTTCTTTGGCTGCTTCCATCACAAATCCTTCTTTTTTTATGGTTTTACCCCCAAAAAACAATAATATAACAAACAGGCAGCCGGTAGGCTGCCTGTCAATGAGAACTCAGTCTATCAGACCGGCTTCCCGGAAATATCTTTCGGCACCCGGATGAAGTTCAAAGGGCATTCCCGTGAGCATGCTTTCAACAGTCAGATCCTTGAGTGCTGAATGAACAGCCCTCAGATAGTCAATATTTTCCACAATGGATTTCGTCACCTTGTATACAACATCTTCAGGCGTATCCAGGGATGCTGCCATCATGGTAAATGTCGAAAAAGTATTTATAGCTTCAGGCTGGAAATCATATGTGCCGGCAGGCAGAATGCTTTCTCCATATCCAAAATCGTCAACCATCTTCCCAATGATTTCATCGGAGAATCCAAGCATTATCATATCTCTGTTGGTGGCCATTTCCATCAGTGCCGGAGTAGGAGGACCCGCAACTGTCCAGACAGCATCGACAACATCACCTGTTACCAGTTCCACGGCTTCAAGGTGGTTCTTTGTATATATCTTGCATCCCCAGTCCTCAAGGTCCTGAAGGGTCAGCCCATAACCTGCAAGAATCCTCTTGAAGGTAACTTCCGCCACCTGGTCTATTGCTCCGATTGAAATCCGAAGCGGAATCTTGTTTTCTATGAATTCATCAAAGCTGGTTATTCCCTTTTTCGCCGAAACAATGAGCTGTCCCATGGATGGATAGAAAACCACGATTCCACCGACATTCTCCAATGGTTTGTCAAAGGCACCACTTCCATGAATCCCTTCAAAGGCAATGGTTGTGTGAGTAAGCCCGAATTCCGATGTGTGTTCTTCCATTCTCAGGAGATTGGAAAAATTATTTCCGGGTGTAACCTCCACTATCGACCCCGGATAAAACTTATTCACACTTTCTGCAATACCCGTGGAAAGCATAAGCCATACGCCTGTGGGATTCCCATGGATCAAGCTGGTTACAACAGGGCTTTCATCATCAGGGACAGGTCCCTCACCCTTATTGCTGCATCCTGTTGCAAAGATAATTGCGAATATCAGCATTACAATCAATATTTTATTTTTCCTCATACCCAATCCTCCCCTTTTTATTTTTCACTTTATCAAATACAAATATGTAAACAACAGCCAAAATCAAAATTACTGCTGCAGACAACAAAATCTGAAGATTACCGACAACAATTGCTATTCCACATCCCGTTAAAACCATTCTTGTCAGAAAATCCATTTTTCTACCAAAGAACCATCCTTCAAGACCCATTGCCATTATGCAGGTGCCAACTATAGCCAGTACAAATGCCAGTGCAGTCATCAGAAAACTCCCGTACTGCAGTATTTCGGGTTTGAATATGAAGACAAATGGAAGTATATATGCAACCAATCCAACCTTCATGGACATGAACCCTACTTTCATGGGTGATGCTCCTGCTATAGTTGCCGCAGAGTATGAAGTAATGGCAACCGGTGGTGTAATTGTGGCCATTGCCGCAAAGAACAGAATGAACATATGTACACCCAGAGGTTCAAAACCCATGCCCACCAATATAGGACCTCCCAGCACAGCTGCTATCAGATATGATGATGCTATGTTCATTGCAAGCCCAAGGAACAGTGTGAACAACATTATTGCAATCAGTGTTACAACAGTTGAAATATTTGCCACATAGTTGAAATATGAAGTAAGCTTGGACGTAAGTCCCGTCAGATTTATCACCCCGACAAGGATACCGCACATAGCCATTGTTGATACAATCATTACTCCACTGTTTACTGCAGTTTTCAAACTTGCAAAAACCTTCTTGACCGTCAGCCTGTTCTTTGCATTCAAAAAACCGAGGACAAGCATTATTGCTATTGTTTCAAGGCCTGCCTTTGCAGCTGACCTGCCCGTCATAAGTCTTGTCACCAGATAAGCAAGCGGAATGAAGAAATTGTATCCCCTGACTACCAATTTAAATATGCTTTCCCTTATTGCTTCGAAAGTACCTGTTATCCCTCTTTTTCTGGCTCTGAAATCCACAGAAAAATACAGTGCGGCAAAATATATTATTGCAGGCAAAATAGCTCTTTTGACTATTTCAGCATATGGGATTCCTACAACATCGGACATTACAAATGCCACATTGCCCATTATAGGAGGCATATAGATTCCACCTACTGAAGCACAACTTTCCACACATGCAGAGTACTCTGCAGAAAAACCCGACTTCTTCATGGCAGGTATGGTCATTGCCCCTGTTGTTGTAGCATTAGTCAAAGGTGAACCTGAAATCATTCCAAACATTGCAGATGACAGAATTGCAACCTTCGCAATACCACCTTTACTTCTGCCTGTAAATTTTGATACAAAGTCAAAAAGGAAGTCAGATGCGCCGGTTGCTTTAAGCAAAGTTCCGAACAACAGAAAAATCATTATCATGCCGGTGGCAATACCCATTGGAGATCCCCATATTCCAAGATCCCACATGAAAAGACCATCCACCATATATTCGACGCTATATTTCAGGTGGGTGAATCTCCCGGGAATAACCTGTCCGAAGGCCATGTAAAGAAGTGCAAGAAGTCCCAGTCCGGGAAGCCAGGGCCCCATTACCCTGCGGGTTCCTTCAAAAAGCAGAACAAGGGTTACACCGCACATTATGATATCCATGGTAGTCATAGGATCGGTAAATATCATCCTTCGAATTATTCTGTCGATCTCCAGGATGAAATAAATCGCTACACCTGCTGAAAGAAAAGAGAGAATCCAGTCATAGACTGGGATATGTTCCCTTTTCACTGCACCGGGTGTATCGAAACTAAGGAAAATCACCATGTAAAACAAACCGAATGATATGGCTCTGTGAAGAATTGCCTCAGGGTAAAACAGAACTGCGAAAATAAGATACAGTCCGGCAAATGTGGCAATTGTATTCCTGATATGCAGATCAACGCCCCGGAGCTCTCTTTTTTTGCCCTGGGTGAACAGACGCTCACGCATGCGCATCCTCCATTTCTGTTCTCAGTGCCAATGCCAGCCTGTCTGCATAACCCTTTTTAATAAGGTCATTATGCTCACAATCAATCTCAATGTATTTTAGATCCAATGCCATTTCCTTCCACAACTTATAATCAATGTTGCTGGATACCCTGCCCTGTGTTGCCTTGAAATATGTAATTCTCCCATCATATTTCTGTGGCTTGTATTTGCTGTAGGCATAACCGAGGGCACCAATTTTACTGCACATTTTCAGCAATGGTCTGATGTTGTGCTTCACAGCAAAGGCATATACTTTCTGGGACTGAACCTGTTTGATAAGGGTGGGAATATTTCCAATTTTTATAAACAGTATTTTAACTGCAGTCTTGAAATCATATCGTCGAAGTTCCTTAAGCCCCTCTTTTATGGTTATAAAAAATCTCCTTCTTAAGCTGATTCTACGATTCTTACCCTTTTTAGTCAGTATTTTTTCGGGTGAATCAAGCATGGCAAGCATTGCAACTTCCTTGTTCATGGAACGTAGTTCACATGCAAGCCTGAATGCCAGAATCCCCCCCCAGCAATGACCACACAAATAATACGGGCCTGCAGGATCAAGCTTTACTATTTCCTTTGAATATTCTTTTGCGATGGAATCAAAATCCAATGGAACCGGCCAATCCATTCCCTTGTTTCTAAAACTCAGAGCATAAACCGGTCTATCAAGTTCCATGGCTTTTCCCAGATGCCTGTAGGTAGTTGCATCACCTAGGACCGTATGGACGAATATCAGAGGCTTCTTGGAGCCTGAACTTCTTAATGCTGTCAGAAATTTGAACCTGATTTCCTCTCCCGTTCTTTGGTCGATATAATCAGCAATATCTTCAAGGGTTCCCTCATCATATAAAATATCCACAGGAAGCTTGACGTTGAATTTATTCTCTATTTCACTGAGTACTTGCGCCCCATTCAGCGAATCTCCACCCAAATCAGAAAACGTTGCATATTTGTTCCTGATATTGGTTCTCAATGCCTTTTTCCATATTTTATATATTGCTTTCTCTGTTTCAGATAACTTACTGAGTCTGATGTCTGCTTCACCGCCTGTGCTTTTTGGATATCTCTCCTTAAGAATTTCAAAGAGTTCCTTTCTCTTCACTTTTGCATTTTCTCCAACGGGAATTTCATCAACCTGGTAAAGCAATGTCGGCATCTTATATGCTGTTATCCGCCCCTTTAGGAATGCCCTCAGCCCTTCAAGATCAATGTTACCCTTGTTCATTACTACCGCAGTTCCTGCATTCTCAGACCCATACTCATTTGGATATGGAAAGACAACCGCCTGGCCTATTTCAGGGTGTTCCATGATTGCCTTTTCAACCTCATATGGAGAGATTTTCTCACCTCCCCTGTTTATCATTTCCTTTATGCGACCTCTTACATAAATGTATCCGTCTGAATCAATTTCGCCAAGGTCACCGGTATGGAACCAGCCGTCAGTGAAATACTCGTCATTGTCAACATCATCGTTGAGATAACCGGGAAAAACAGACTCACCCCGGATCATGATTTCTCCGTTCAGAATTTTAACTTCAAGTCCATTTGGCACTCCGACTGAACCTTCCCTGTATCCATTCGGTTGATCATGGGTACCGGCGATATTGAATGTTTCTGTCATTCCATAACTCTGGTCGAAGGTTAAACCAAGGAATTCTTCCAGCTTTGTTTTTAATTTGAATGGAAGCGGAGCGCCGCTGGATCTCGCATATCTCAGTTTATTATTGGCCGGTTTAATATTGTTATTTTCAATGTATTGGATCAGTGATGAAAGCATTGCTGTAGGTGCGGCAAAACATGTTACCCCTTGTTCAAATATACAGTTTAAAAATAATGCCGGGTCAAAGCCTCTGTTCAGGATAACTGTTCCTCCGGTTGTAAGTGTTATTAACACTGTTGAAAAAGAAATTGATTTAAAGATTCTTGAAGGAATCAATACCACATCATCACTGTTATGTTTGTATGTGTTTATGTGTCTTTGGTTTGAAGACATGAACATTTTGCCTGTTATCGGTACAATTTTAGGAATACTTGTGGTGCCCGATGTTGTCCTTATGGAAACAAGGTCATTCCACTTTTCATTCCTTAGCTTAAATTCATCCTTTGGAGATGATACTAATTTTATTCCCCTGAGTTCATAAGTTTCAGAAAAATCAACTTCAATTATTCCAATACCAGCATCAACCATTGAAGCTTTGTCAGTGATCTGTGTTGCATCTGTAAGGATATAATCAATTTTCAGCAGAGCCATGATTTCAAGAAGCTTACCACCACTTACGGAAGGATCCAGCTGAATAAGCACCGCATGGTCTATGACGGGCAATGCCGTCAGAGCTCCTGAAAGGTCATCGTCAAACAGAACGCCTATCCTGTTCCATGGATTCATGATTTTTATAAAGAAATCAGATATATCAGAATAGATTCTTACATATTCAGAATACGAAATACTGGACTCTTTATACCGTAAAGCTACCTTCTGTGGTTCAATCAATGAGTATCCCTTGATACCATGAATGAAGTTGGTTTTGATATTTTGCACAATTTACCCCTCATTAACCGCCTTATAGAGTAAATTGTATATAATAATTCAAAAATTAACAACTTAATTCAATCTGTTTTTGTTTTTTTGTTCTTACTGATTTATAATAGCGAACAGGGAGATATATATGGCAAATTTGTTTGAACCTGAAAGAAAATTTGTTCTTGAATCAAAATGGAGGCAGAAAATGCTTCCTCCTTACGAGGTACTGAAAAAACTCGGAATTAAAAGCACTGACACTGTAGCCGATATCGGATGCGGTATTGGGTACTTTTCTATACCGGCATCCGAGTACACTGACGGCAATGTTGTATACGCACTTGATTTGCAGGATGAAATGCTTGAAGAAATCAAAAGGCGCATTGGCAGCAAAAACATTATCGTAGTAAAAAATGAGCCATATGACCTCAGGTTGTCTGATGAAAGTGTGGACTTCGCCATAATGGTGACAGTGATTCATGAAATTGATGATAAACAAAGATTCCTCAGGGAAGTCAGAAGAATCCTTAAGCAAGACGGACGTCTTGCGGTGGTTGACTGGCAAAAAACAGATTTAAATATTGGACCACCTGTATCCCATAAATTTTCTCCTGAAGACCTTGTAGCCATATTCAACGATACTTTTATTCATAGCAAGACCATTGATTTCAATGAGTTCTTCTATGGAGTCATTTTTACAAAAGGATGATTATGTCCCGGACTGATGAATCTTGTTTCCTTCACCATATCCTGTCCCAATCTGCTCACCGGGCATATAATACCTGTTGTCAAGACCGTAAAGTATGGTCCCAAGTCCATTCAGATTGGCCCTGTCGATGTCGTCCCTAATAATCTGGTCGAATATTTCGCCTATATAGATGACCCTTCTTTGAACCTGTACTTTTTCGAGCACCTTACAGAAGTGAACAAAAGGCACTCCCCTGACATATGGAATTTCATCTTCATACCAAACTGTATCAAGAATTTCTGATTTATCATGCTGCCTGCCTGAAACCATACCACA
>DAINQB010000051.1:8872-16978 GCA_036743175.1 Bacillota bacterium
ATCAATATCTGTATACCTGTTCCAAGGTCCATTACACCATGGCCTATCATCATTTCCGGAAGAAGTCTCTTCCTGCTGTAGATGATACCAAGTACAATCATCAGAGGCAGGAACGAAAGGAACCTGAACAATATATACTTCAAATCCCATATGACCGGCATGAAGCTGTGCTGCAGGGCATAGAAGAAAATCACATATGCAATGGAGAAAACAGGGCTACCCGTCAGTGTTTTCAATCTGTTGAAGGAATACCCGAAATACAGCGGCATTTCTGCAAAAACTATGGTTACCGGAAGCAGGATCAGATTCAGTACAGCAACCCACACCGGGAGCGGTTGAGAAAGCATTTCGGGGGGACCTTTATAAAACAGAATGCTGATGAAAATCATACATCCGACTCCAAGGACAGACATTAATAAGGTTATGACAACTGCCGGTCTTAGCCTAAGCCCCTCACCCTTTGCAGCTATCAGAGACATAAAACGGGTTTTCTCACTTTTACAAACAATCAATAGAACAGCGATTGTGATGATGTTCATTAAAATGCAAAGCGGCCCCCACCAGGCGGCTGATTCCAAAAGTGTCAGGCCCGTGGCAGCTGACAGAACCAGACCACCTGCTATGAACATCATGCTTCTCATTGCAGGCAGAAAAAACGGAACTATCTTCCTCATAATCCTCCTCAGTTGGGCAGCAGGGCGAGGTTATCTCCATCCATGTCAAACACACTGACGATTGTCAGCTGGTAAGGATGCCCGGCTTCACTGTCCATTATATAATCCAATGCATATACCCTTTTGTCCACTACGTTTATATAAACCCCATATGAAACCCCGGCATAGATAAGCTTTTCATTCCTGCCATTTGATCTGATGGAATATAGTGAGTATTCGTAACCATTCTTGCTGTAGTCATACCCATCTGAATTGAATACGGAAAAGAATATCAGATTACCGCTCGAGTTCAGTGTATATATTTCATTGTCGTCAGCTTCCCGGATCACTTCAATGTCCTGTCCGTCAGGCTTTGAATTCATCAATGTACCGTCCTGTACGAAAACAAGGCTGCCATCACCTATTATAAAACTGCTGCACCTGTTCCCAACCACTATCTCAGGATCGTTCCCATTTAGATCAGCCCTGACAATACTTCCATTGGCATCAAGATAGTATAGTTTCTTGTTATATACAATTACGTTCTGACCACTCCCGTCCTCTACTATAGTTTCGATTTCATCGTTCTTAAGATTCAATCTTTTGTAACTATATGTCCCTGAAGATGATCTGTTTATGAAATAAAGCCATCCATCATGCATACTCATGTTATAACAGTAATCCTCATTGATTACCTCATATGTGTAATCCTTCAGGTCAAGCTTGAACAGTCTGTATGTTCCGTCTATCATATCACCGGTGTTGCCGCTGAAATATAAGTACCCTTTATATGGAACCAGGGACCATCCGAATCCATCGAAGATAGGCTTGTTGGCACCTGTTTTTTCATCCATTTCATATATATGCGCCTTGAAGCTGTCATCGAAGTTTGAATAATATACAGTGTTTCCATTATCAAAGTAATACTGGCCGCTCATTATGTTTCCCAGGTCACTTCTGTCAACACCATCAGACACAACGGATGATTTGCCTCCGCTGCTGAATCCACCAGTGAAAGAAAAGACCAGGAAGATGGATACAACCATGACCCCTGAAAGAATCCCGATGAAACTGATACCTTTGCCATGTGTCCTGTAAATAAAAAATCCAAATATAAGCAGCAATGCTATCATCATGAGCCAACCGATGAAACTGACTCCGGCTTTTATGAAAAGCATGAATGAAAGTACAGCAATCAGCAGTACTATGAATAATCCGAGAACCAATAAACCCTTGTTGTTTTTCATGGAATTCCCCCTCCTTGTCATACTCTGATTCTATAACAAAATTATTATTACTTCAATCTGATGTCTAAGGAACAACAATCCCTGGGATTGTTGTTCCAAATGAGCAATGATCCCTGGGATTGTTGTTCCAAATGAGCAATGATCCCTGGGATTGTTGTTCAATCTACATTACCCTGAGTTTTTCATAATTCAAAATGATTAATTTTTATTGGAATCACTTTCCTGGATTTTATATCCACATTTTATACAGAATCGGCTGCCCTTATCCAAGGTGGCTCCGCATTGCGTACAGAACTTTGGTTCAAGACTATCTGCTTCGTTCGTTGTTTGCAGGCCTTTTTCCATAGTGTTTTTTTTCTTTTTTCGAGAAAAATATACCCATAAGACAAATACAGCCACCAAAGATAATAGGATTATAACAAGTATCATTGTGGATGACTGGTTGCTCCTGTCAATGGCCTGCTCTGTCCATTCCTTTACATTTTCCTCCCATGCGGACAGCTCCTTTTCAATATCAAAATCAGTAACTTCCCCGAGACCATTTTTATCAGCCTGAACCTGCTGGCCGTCCTTTACCTGGACTGATTTACCATCAGCCAGCGAAGTAAAAAGAACCGTACCTTCAAACACCTTAAGAGATGAAACACCATTTTTTTCCTCGCACACGAAGGTTGTTCCTTTTATTCCTGCAACTGCCTGACCCATTTCAACCTCCATGGATCCATCCTTCACAAGCTTCTTAAAATTTGACCACATGGTTCCTGCTAAAAGACCAATTTTGCTGACTCTTTCATTTGCAATATCCAATACTATCGTTGTATCTTCTTTCATGACGAATGTGGACATATCTGCGAAGCTGATTATTGCTCCGCTCCGGGTCAATGTCTTTATCCTGTCATCATGGTGCAAGTACATACCAATCTCAGCAAAAATATATGCGTCATCATCTTCTGAGTTGGGTCTGACATTAACTTCTCCGTATGCGTCTCCCAATATTGCATATCCCGCATATGGTCTGGGACTTGCTGTAGGCTTTGCAGTACCAGATGTAGTATTAGCCGGGGATTTTGTTGTATCCGCTTCCTTGGACCTGGTCAACGAAGCTTTTATGGTTACCATTTCTGAAGCTGCTGAAAATGGTGTGCGCCAAGAACATGAAAAACTTCCGTATACTTCCACCCTGGAAGCATTGCCAGGCACTTTAACTGAAACACTGTCTGAAAGCGAAGGAGAAAAACTGTCGTCTACCTGCACAGTCTTTGTCACTTCCTTTATTTCATTTCCGAAGGGATCATAACACTTTATGTAGATGAACAGGTCATTCCCTTTGTGTTCCATCTGATATCCCATCTCGCCCATGGTTCCTTTGATATCAAGAGAAACCTCTTCTTCTGGCATAAATGTACCTGTCAGGTTATATCCGACATAACCCTGGCTGAAAACCCAGCTTGCCTCCTGCAGTTCACATCCCGCCAGCGAAAATGAATCCATCCTGGTATGAATCCATGTATCACAGGTAAAGCTGCCTTCTGAAACAACCGGAACAGGTGTGGCATCTTTGTCAAGGGTTGAAGCGAAAGCCTCATGTGGAATAGTAGATAGCATCAAAACAATTGCCATGACCAAATGAACAGTTTTTCTCATAGAAGAATCCCCCTTCAGGCCTTATAATGTCAATCTATATTACATTCTGCTTACTCGTCAACCTTTGATTAAAAAGTTACAATTCAACAATAAGAAATTACTGCCTTGGGCTAATCCTTACCAATGACAAATTTCCTTGATTTTTAGGCTCAGAATTTACTTTGGGATAGGATATGAAGCTTTTTTTCATAATCCTTCACGAACTTCCTTTTACCCTTGCTCATTATCTCATGACCTTCTTTTTTTAGTCTGTTTTCCTGCGATTCAAGCCCTCCCGGATATTTTGCATTCAGCTCTCCGCCCTTCTTCAGACTTCGCCAGTATGGAGTTTCATCATATCCGCGTTCCTCTGAAGCCTCTGCAACAATGTTCATGAAAAGACCTGCAGTCAAAGGGCATGTTTCATCTGCACCATGTCTTTCTGAAAGATATTTCCTGATATCAACTGAGGTGGTTAATCTGCCCTCAGGAATCCTTCGCATAACTTCATCATACTCAATGGGTGGTGCAATAAGGAGCTTTTTCCCTCCGTATCTGTCAATCATCTTAGAATCCGTAAGAACCGAGATTTTTGGCAAATCCATACTGTCATTCATTTTTTCATTGAATGTTTTTCTTGCCACGCAATGGCCTCCTTTCAAAGGCATTGATAATAAACAATGCTACTGTTATTTCAACTATACTCAGGGGTAATGCAAACCAAAGAAGCTTCATAGGAAGCACCTGAAGATTGTATACAGTTATCCACATCATAAGAAATGCAGGCAACCATGTTATATACAGGGTTTGGATGAAATTGAATTTTTCATATACCTTCATTATGATGAATGCAAGAATAATGCTCCATACAAACCAAAATATCCCGTTAAGGGCCTTGGTTTCAAAAGACATGCCCAGCTCATTATAATGATCGGTCCAATATCCTTTGAAAAGAAATTCGTTTCTAACAAACTCCGATATCGTAATCCATATCCCTGAAAACGCAACAGCCAATATCTTCCTTACCATAATAAAACCTTTCCCGTATTAGAGATAATACAATTCTTATTTCTATATTAATGTTACCCAATGCAACAAAAAAGCACCAATGGAAGTTCCTGGAGGTACATCTTGAAATACAACAATCTGTCAGATGCTATTTGCACTGCTTTGCAGCGATTCTTCCTGTCATAATGGCAGTTGGACCTCCGGCAGGGCTGTAGACCCACTTGCCTGCAGCATATATATCAGGAAGTTCAGTTTTCACCGAAGAACTCATCTTGAACATGTTTGTAACAACCGGAATCTTACCTTCAAATGACCATCCTACTATAGAGCCCTCTGAACTTCCGACTTTTTCATATATTGATAGCGGTGAGGCAGAAAAACATGACACTACCTTATCCTTCATACCTGGATAGAGTCCTGCGGAAATGGTTGAAATTACCTGCTCTTCAAATTCCTTGATAAACTCTTCATACCAACCTCTTTCACGAATGCGGCGGGTCAGTTCGTAATCAAATAAAACACTTATGATAATTCCGGTTTTACCAGGAGGTGCCGCATCCGGGTCGCGCAGGACCGGAATTGATATCTCAAATGTATTATACCGGCAGAATCTTTCAAGCCATCCAAAGAGCTCTCCTTTCTTCAGTGTTTCCCATCTTTCAAGCAGGTCCCTTTGTTCATTTATATGGAGTTCTCCAAGGCCTCTGCGGTCCGGAGTATAGAATGAATGCCCTCCGGCTCTTTCACTGAAGTACTCAGGATTCATATCCACTGAAGCAAAAACCGAAAAAACTGATTCTGCTCCTTTATGTGCCAGAACAGCCTGCTTCTTTTTTGTGAAATCTGCAAAATGTTTCTTTGGGACACTTTCTCCATTTGTGATTGCATAAAGCGTCTTCAGGTCTCCCGCCCAGATCATCTTTCCGTATCTGAATTTATTGCCATTGGAGTCATGGAGAACTCTGGCATCGGCATCGATTGCTGTAATCTCTGTGTTATATTTAATCTCTCCGCCGCGTTCAACAAGAGCATCTTCCAGTTTTGTGATGAATGCACCCACACCGCCCTTTGGATACAGATAATCGTTGTACAAAGCAAAATAGCTCAAGGCAAAGAAAACCGGTGTTTTCCTGAAGAAATGCTGTCCGATCATATCCTTCAGGGATTGGTTGTCAGAGAGGTCATCAAGATACTTTTCAAAGGGAGTGTCCATCCTGCTTATGCGATACATTGTCCTCATGAATTTAACCATCCATGCAATCATCGCCGGTACCAGTTTCAATATATTCTTCTTCTTTTTTGTAAAAAGAGGATTGTCAGCGCCATAAAGAACCTTCATATCCTCGATTATGTCATGTATCTTCTGAATTATACGGTCAACATCCGCTTTGCTGTCAGGATACAAATCCTTGAGGACATCCGCATATTCGTAAAGGCTTGCTTCACCGTCAATCATCAGAATTTTATCCTCTACTCCCAGGGTGATGGGATTTGGGAGCATTTGGATATCCAGATTGAATTCCTTGATCAAAGGCCCGACAAGTCCTGCGTTGACCAAAGCCCTGGCACCACCTTCGAAGCGGAAGCCATCTCTTTCAAATGAATTCATGAGACCGCCGCATTTATCATTTTTTTCAAGAAGAATCACTTGCCTGCCTGATTTAGCCAGACTCAGGGCCGCAGTCAGTCCGGCAATTCCTCCCCCAACAACGATTGTATCCTTTTTTATCATATAGCCATTCCCTCTTTATTCAGAAATTCAATGGTTTTTGCCATGAGTAACCTGGCAGCCTCACGGTCAAGGGCCGGCGGTGTCAGCTCTTCTTCTGTAGTAAGATGGAAAAATTTATCCGTTGTTCCTTCAAGTTCTGATGATGTTCCAAGATAGTACAAGGCTTCCGCAGAAACCTCCGGGGAATCTGATTTCTTATCAATGAAATTCCTTTTGTACCATTGGTATAATCGACCGTTGTCCCTGCCGGTTCTTGTGCGGACCATTCCGGGGTGCATGGCATTTATTGTAACATTAAAAGAAGTCAGTTCCTCTGCAAAGACATGCATGAAAAGCAGCTGGGCAAGCTTTCCTGAGCCATATGCCTTTATACCGGAATAACTGCGCTTAACCCACTGCAGATCATCAAGATCCAGACCCCATGCGGCAAAGCGATAGGCTTCGGAACCTACAAGAATAATTCTTCCTGTTCTATCTCTTTCAAACTTTGGTAAAAGCATTTTGCTGATAACAAAGGGACAAAGATAATGTATTACAAAATTGACTTCAATTCCGTCCGGGTTCTCCTGACGTGTCTGCAGGTGGACACCCGCATTGAATATAAGGACATCAATTGGCTTGTCGATGGAAAGAAGATATTGTCCTACTTTTTGTACCTCGGACAAGACTGACAAATCAGCAATCATATGTTCAACAGACACACCGAATTCTTCACTTATTTCATTTCGTACTGACTCGGATTTTTCGGGATTTCTGTTTACCATCAGGAGGCTTGCCCCCATTGAAGCATACTTACGGGCAGTTTTATACCCTATTCCGGATGTCGCACCGGTTATAACAACCAGTTTGTCCTTGAATGGCTCCGGATTGATTTCAGGTCTTTGCTTCATGTTTTTTATCATGGCATTTATGTTTGACCATTTGTACAAAGACCAATACTTTTTTACTGAACCCTTCATTAACCCACTCCTCATGCAGTTATAAGCATCTATACAAAAAACGACCCCCGCGTACTCAAATTATGAAATACTTTGAGTCATTATTGTAATATGTAAAAATCTATGTTTCAATATACCCATGAAAAATAGTGCAAAAACAAAAATCATCTTGACTTTTCTACTGATCATCATGGCAGGATTGATTGTCTTTGCAGTATTTTTCAGGGACACCTTCATATCCTTGTTGACCCAACCGAAACTTTATCGTCATACATTGTTCCTGCATGTTGTTTCAGTGTCACTTTTCTTTGCAAATGCTGTCATCGGCATGATATGGGAAAGTAGGAGCATTGCCTCAGGCAGCAGGGAAATAATACTTCACACTTACAAAACCGTGACACTCCTTGATTCAGTGTTTTCATCTCCCCTGATCATACTTTCTCTTCTCAGTGGTCTTTCCCTGAGTTTTTCGATTGGTGAGTTATGGCAGATCGGCTGGCTTTCATTGAGTTTCCTTTTGTTCATTCTATCCGGAATCATCTGGATTGCAACGGACATACCGACGCAATATAAAGTAAAACGGCTTATGTCACAGCTTGCCCAGGAAGACAAGGGGATTCCGGCGGAACTGACCCACCTGTTGAAACTTCGCTGGAGAATAGGCTTGCTTGGTGTTCTGCCACTGGCAGTTGTTTTTGTGCTGATGATATATAAACCTGATATTGCATCAGTGGCTCATTGGTTCTGATTGGCAGTCTATTCACTAACTGTTCCTCCAATCAAGCATTTAGTTCTCTTTTCAGGATTTAATCAAGTTTCGTATTCTTATAAGAAGAACACCATCTCAACATGCCTTGAATTGATGAGATTGTTTTTTAAAGGTATTGTGCATGGGACCTTCCTCT
>DAINQB010000052.1:0-4916 GCA_036743175.1 Bacillota bacterium
AGTGATATCGCAGCACATGCGATAAGCAGTGTCGTTTGATCTAAATTCATTGTTTATCCCCTATCCTTCTTTATTATATCTATTATTCTGTTAAGACCTTCCATTGAATAATATTCAATGGTTATTTTCCCCTTGTGTATATTTCTAGTCAGATGTACCTTGGTTCCAAAGCGTTTGGCAAGATCGTTCTCAACCCTTTTGAATTCAATCTCATAATTCTTTTCAATTGCTTTTTTAGGTTCCTTGGGTTTTCGTTGGGCTATTTTTTCAATATCTCTGACAGAAAAACTCTTTGAAACTGCTTCTTTGGCAATCTTTTCCCTGATTTCTTCATTTTCTATGGCAAGCAAGGCCCGGCCATGGCCTTCACTTAATTTACCGTCGACTATCATTTTTTGAATTGTATCGCTGAGATTCAATAATCTGACCTTGTTTGCTATTGCAACACGGCTTTTTCCTATGCTCCTTGAGATACCTTCCTGGGTCAGCTTGAACTCTTCCGAAAGCCTTTTATATGCGACAGCCTCTTCAATTGCATTTAAATCTTCCCTTTGAACATTTTCGACCAATGAAATTTCAAGAACCTGTAAATCTGAAATATCTTTAACTAATATCGGAACTTCCTTAAGTCCCAGTTGTTTAGCTGCCCGGAATCTCCTCTCCCCTGCAACTATCGTATAGCCGTTGTTGCTTTTTCTTACAATTATGGGCTGAATGATTCCATTTTCCTTTATTGATTGAGCAAGGGAATCCAGTTCCTCCTGATTGAAGGTTTTCCTGGGCTGAGCCGGATCCCTGGACAATTCATCAATATTTATATGATCAATACTGCTTTTTTCTTCTTCCGTTACTTCAAAAAGAGCATCAAGCCCCTTACCAAGACCCTGATGTTTCATTATATTGTTCCTCCATTGCAAGCTATGACTTCTTTAGCGAGATTTATATAACTTTCCGAACCCTTGGACAGATTATCGTACAAAACAATGGGAAGTCCGAAGCTTGGGGCTTCACTCAGCCTGACATTTCTAGGAATAAGTGTTCCATAGACCTTGTCATTGAAGTATTTTCTTACATCATCAACAACTTGCAAAGAGAGGTTTGTCCTTGAATCATACATAGTAAGAACAACCCCTTCCACCTGCAATGCTTGATTAAGATGCTTTTGAACAAGCTTGACCGTATTCATAAGCTGTGCAAGACCTTCGAGTGCATAATATTCACATTGTATCGGGACAAGGATTGTATCCGCCGCTGTCAGTGAGTTCAAAGTCAGTAAACCAAGGGAAGGCGGACAATCTATAAGAATATAATCATAATTGTCTCTTATTCCATTGAGGGCTGTCTTAAGCCTGGATTCTCTCATCATCTGGTTAACAAGCTCTATTTCGGCCCCAGCCAGCTGTATGTTTGATGGACACAAGAATAAATGCTCCATCATTGTCTTTCTTATGACGGTCCGGATATCTGCTTCATTGATTAAAACATCATAAATGGATTTTTCAACATGCCACTTATCCACACCAAGTCCGCTGCTTGCATTTCCCTGTGGATCATTATCAACTAAAAGTGTTCTCTTTCCAAGATATGCCAGACTGGCACTTAAATTAACAGCTGTTGTTGTTTTTCCTACGCCACCTTTTTGGTTGGCCACTGCGATGACTCTTGCCATTGGTGTCTCCTTTTCTTTAGTAAAATAATTATAGCACAAGACCCTGTACATTGTTTCACGTGAAACATCCCCTTTTACAAACATTTGATTGTTTCACGTGAAACAAAAAGAAAGCAGGTCTCCCCTGCTCTCTCCTATATGTCCAATTGATCGAAATTCAAATCCTTGGCATGTTTGTTTATGAACTGTTTTCTGGGCGATACATCATCCCCCATCAAATCAACAATGGTACTCTCAGCACTCATCGCATCATCCAGACTGACCTGCAGAATAATCCTTGATTCCGGATTCATGGTTGTCTCCCACAATTGTTCCGCACTCATTTCACCCAGACCTTTATATCTTTGGATGTTGCACTTTTTCTTGTCCCATCCTTTTTCCTCCAGTTTAAGATCCAGTTCCTTGTCATTATATGCATAGAATTCTTCTTTTCCCTGTTCGACCTTGAACAATGGCGGCTGGGCAATATATATATTTCCGTTTTCCAATAAAGGCCGCATGTATCTGTATAAGAAAGTAAGCAGCAGCATCCGTATATGTGAACCATCGACATCTGCATCCGCCATGAGAATTACCTTGTGGTATCTGAGTCTTTCTATATCAAACTCTTCTCCGATTCCTGTCCCAAGGGCCGTTATGAATGGATGGAGTTTTTCATTTCCATATACTTTGTCAATCCGTGCCTTTTCAACATTGAGCATTTTACCCCACAGAGGTAAGATTGCCTGGTATTTTCTTTCTCTTCCTTGCTTTGCACTTCCTCCGGCAGAGTCGCCTTCCACAATGAAAATCTCACATAGTGAGGGATCCTTTTCAGAGCAGTCAGCAAGTTTTCCCGGCAATGAATTGCTTTCAAGCACATTCTTTCTTCTTGTAAGATCCCTGGCTTTCCTCGCTGCATCCCTTGCCCTTGCTGCACCAAGACATTTGTCTACTATTATTTTTGCCTCCTTAGGATGCTCTTCAAAATATGCAGCCAGTTTGTCATTGACAGTCTGTTCCACCAGCGTTCTTATATAACTGTTGCCCAACTTTGATTTTGTCTGTCCTTCAAACTGTGGTTCGGGTAATTTTACACTAAGGACTGTGGTCAGTCCTTCCCTGGTATCATCACCTTGCAAATTCTTGTCATTGTCCTTTACCATCCCGGTTTTTCTTGCATAATCGTTTACAACCTTGGTCAGAGCAGCTTTGAAACCGGTCACATGCATTCCGCCTTCTATGGTTGCAATATTGTTTGCGTAGCTGAACATAGTGTTTGCATAGCCATCATTGTATTGCATCGCAATTTCAACCACCGAATCATCCTTTTCTGCACTGAAGTAGATGGGCTGTTCAGTCAGGGATTCCTTTGTTCTGTCAAGATATTGAACAAATGAATTTATACCACCTTCATATATAAGATCATTCTCTGTGATTTCTTCATCACGTCTGTCCACAAGCTTTATGAAAACACCCTTGTTAAGGAATGCCATTTCCCGGTATCTTGACAGCATGGTTTCATAGTCGAATTCAATTGATTCAAATATCTGTGTATCAGGCCTGAACCTTGTTGTTGTTCCTGTTGTATCCGTTTCTCCGATTATCTCAAGCTTTGAAGCCGTAATTCCCCTCTCGTATCTTTGCTTATATACTTTGCCGTTTCTTCTTACTTCAACTTCCATGAACTCTGAAAGTGCATTTACAACAGAAGCTCCTACACCGTGAAGTCCTCCCGATATGCTGTAGGCTTTTCCTCCGAATTTTCCACCGGCATGCAAAACAGTATGAACAACTTCAACGGTTGGAATACCTTTGTCCGGATGAATTCCTACAGGAATGCCACTCCCATTGTCTATAACTGTAACAATATTATCCTTATCGATGTATATTTCAATTTTATCGCATCTTCCTGCAAGGGCCTCATCTACACTGTTTGCAACAATTTCATAAACCAAATGATGCAATCCCCTGAGAGAAGTTGAACCTATGTACATGCCGGGTCTTTTTCGTACAGCCTCAAGCCCTTCAAGAACTTTGATATCTGATTCATTATAGTTTGATTTATTATTATTTATCATCTTTCCTCCACTCCGTTGTAACTGTCTTCGTTTCCTTCAAATCTCTTTTTCAAGGTAACCGGTGAAATTGAAGACAAATATACGAATGTATTGTTTTCCTTCATAACAACAATAAAAGACTTGGGCATATCATTTACAATTGTAATAACCCTGCCGTCTCTTTCCTGTTTTCTCAAATAGTCCCTGGTTATGTTTGATATCGTCGATTTTTCTATATCAAATACACCAATTATATCCCTTCGGTCAATCACATGATTGCCGCCAATATGCAGGTACATTTTCGTCTCCTCAATATATATATTCTAGCCTAAATGCCTGCTAAAGGCAATATTCCGACAGACGCTCCCTGAAGTATACATAGTCATCAAATGATACCTCCATCGGTACACCGTGGTCACATGTCGGTATATATCCTCCCCTTTTTCTCATCTCGGGCATTATGTATTCAAGATGCCTGTCAATAAAAGGTTTTCCTTTTGCAATTATTCTTTTGTCTATACCGCCTTCAATCATAAGCCACGGGTATTTTTTACCTATTTCAACAACATCACATCCTGCAGCCACTTCAAAGGGTGAACAAATATTCATTCCGATTTCTCTGTACAAATCAAGTACAGCGGGAGCATATCCATCCGTATCCAATTGTAAATACAGATGCTTATTGCCATTGGGCTGCCGTTTTTTAATATTTTCAATCAGCTGCTTATAATATGGAAATAAAAATTCCCTGATCATGTCGGGTGAAATCAGCGAATCCCTGTTATAGCAGATGTCTTCCAGAAGCATGAACTCATCAATATGATAATACTTCTGTTTGTACTCCATGCTGGCATCAGCTACTTCAAACCACGCTTTCATACAGTCATGTATCAGTTTTGGATTATCATAGAACATATACAGAAGCTCCAGTGGTCCTATAAGACTCCTGAGGTACATATATCCACCTACGGTAATCTGTGCAATGACAATCCCTTCTTTTTGCAGCTTTAAAATCTCATCCTTCTCTTTTTCGATTCTTTCGAACCTGTTTTCATCCTTTGGGTTCAGGCGCCATTTGCATAACTTTTCCCAGCTGTTGAAATCTTTCACAGGATGGTCCTTGTATTCAGGCATGAATCCGTCCCTACGTCCTTTGAAATACAAAACCTTCCTGCCGGCATTGTCCTGGACCAGTTCATGGTCACCCA
>DAINQB010000052.1:5016-16906 GCA_036743175.1 Bacillota bacterium
TCATTTTAATTCAACCGTACCATTTGACACATGAAGATATGTTGTTTTATCTTCGAATGCAGAATATGTTCTTTTTTCGGTTCCTGTTATAAGTGTCTGTCTTGTATCAATGTTATCCAGCAGGTATCTTTTTCTCGAAACATCCAGTTCACTCATTACATCATCAAGTAACAACACGGGCGAATGCCCTGTTTTCTCCTTTATAAGTTGTATTTCAGTCAGTTTCAATGAAAGTACAGCTGTACGCTGCTGCCCCTGGGATCCAAATGAACGAAGATCATTTCCATTGACAAATATATCCATGTCATCCCTGTGGGGACCATACAGGCATGCCTGGTTCCTTATTTCTTGTTTTGTATTGTTTTCCAGAAACTTAAGAAGCCTGCTTTCGTCGTTTGCATCCTTTCCTGCTGAAGAAATATACTTTATTTCTATTTTTTCCATATCCTTTGTCAGCTTGGAATGATTTTCTTGAATTCTTTCTTTTATATCATCAATGAAGGATATCCGCTCTTCAATTATACGTGAACCGGTTTCAGCCTGCTTGGCATTGTAAACTTCAAGCAAATCGAATCCTCCGGCAGTCCTGTCATATTTTCTGAGAAGTGCATTCTTTTGTTTGATTATTTTCTGATACTTCTGCAGATTATAAAAATATGACGGATTTGTCTGGCTTATCAGAATATCAAGGAATCTCCTTCTCTCAGCAGGTCCTCGCTTGATTATCTGTAAGTCGTCAGGAGAAAAAATAACAGTATTCAACACCCCTATCATTTCACCGAATCTTCTTATTTTCAATCCATTGACCCTGATTATTTTCTTTCCGCCTTTTTCATAGTGGATACTTATATCAAATGGAATATCATCCTTCAGACCCTCTATTCTTACAGAAAATGAATGACCGCCATCCATTATCATTTCATTGTCCCTGGATGTTCTGTGGGAACGTCCTGTTGAACATAAAAAAACAGACTCAATCAGATTGGTCTTTCCCTGGGCATTCTTCCCATAGATAATGTTTACATTTTCGTTCAAATCAATTGTCTGTTCCGAATAGTTACGGAAATTTTTAAGATATATCCTTGATATATACAAAAATCACCCTCATCTAACCATGAATTCTTTTTCCATGAACTCAACCATATCACCCGGTTTTAATTTTCTTCCGCGCCTGGTTTCCTTTTCCCCGTTCACAGAGGCGTGACCCTCGTTTATAAGGATCTTCGCCTCTCCCCCGTTATTTACACAACCGCTTAATTTCAGGAATTGGTCCAGTTTTATATACTCGGTTGTTATCTTGATTTCTTTCATTTACACAGTCCTTACAGGAAGAACAACGTAAAGGAACTCTTCCCCGTTTACAGGTTCTATAATGCAAGGACCGTCTGAACCTGCGAATGAAATCTTTATTCTTTCATCATTTATATTCTTGAAAACATCAAGCAGAAATCTTGGATTGAATGATATTCTAAGATCAAGTCCTGTTTTTTCAAGAGAAATACGTTCTGTAACAGCACCCAGTTCTGTCCTGGAGCTTATTGTCATTTCATCATCTGCAATATTCATTGTAACAGGATTCTTATTATCTCCGGTTATCACAAGCATTGCCCTGTCGATGCCCTCCATGATTCTTTCCCTGTCTATTATTATTTCAGTATCAAACTTCTGTGACTGATAAATGCTTCTGTAATTCAGATATTCTCCCTGCAGCAGATTGGAAACCAGTTTGCAATTGCCAAGATCAAAGAGAATCTGGCTGTTTTCATAATATATATTGACTTTGTCGTCATCATTTTTAAGAAGCCTCATGACTTCAGCCAGAGCTTTACCGGGAACAACCACATTCATCCCTTCCTTTGTTCCCAGAAGACTTTCTCTCCTTATTGACATTCTGTATCCATCAAGCGAAACCATATTCAATGAATTTTCCTTACTTTCCATAAGGGCACCTTTAAATATAGGTTTGCTGTCATCATTTCCTACACTGAAAATAACCTGACGGATCATTTCCCTGAAAAATTCCTGGTCAATTTCAATTGAATTCTTCTTATCAACTTCAGGAATAGGAGGAAATCCCTCGGGATCCATGCCTTTGATATCCATATGGATGCTGCCGCAATCAACCTTTACATTGTATTGCTGGTCTGTTGTTACAGTTATATTGTTTTCAGCAGGCATTTTTCTGGCAATATCCCCGAAAATCCTTGAATTTACTATTACAGAACCATTTTCTTCAACAGTTCCTTCAATGGTATATTCAATACCTTTTTCCATGTCGTTTCCACGAAGTACTATGTTACCATCTGATGTAGTTACCAGAATTCCTTCAAGGACCGTAAATATATTTTTGTTTGAAACAGCCCTCTGGACGGCTGATACAGCTTCAAGCAAGTCTGTCTTTGAGCAATTGAATTTCATTGTAAACCCCTTTCTTTATTAAAGAATAACAGTTTTAGTAGTAGTAATAGGCACTGTTGATTCTGTTGAAAACCTTCCGTCATGTAGACTATAAGCCGGTTTCAGGCTGTTTATAAATCTGTATATAAAACAGCGGTTTTTCATTGAATAAATTATATCATTTTGCAGGATGTTTTATCCACTTTTTATTATCAACATTTCCACAGGAAACCGTGTAAAACCTCTGACAATAAAAAATCGCAAAACCCCCGATGGAGTAATTGCGATTTCAATATCACATAGAAAAAGACATCGGTGGTTTCTAGCTTTCAAACCTGCGGGATATTTCCTCTATTGTTGAATTAAGTGATATATCCTCACCTAAAAGACTGTTTATCTTGTCACATGAATGCAGAACCGTCGTGTGGTCACGTCCACCGAATTCCCTGCCGATCTGAGGAAGGGATGAAGATGTATATTTCCTGCAAAGGTACATTGCTATCTGTCTTGGAAAGGCAATTTCACGGTTTCGCTTCTTTGAAACAAGTTCCTTTGATGAAATATGGTAATGCTTTGCCACGGCATCTATTATATAAGGAATGGTAATATTGCTGATATTGTTACGTGCAATTATGTCCTTGAGAACATCCTGTGTCATTTCAAGGGTTATTGAATTTCCCGTAAGTGAAGCATATGCAATCACCCTTGTCAGGGCTCCCTGGAGATTTCTGATATTAGACTGGAAATTGTTTGCAATGTATTCCGTTACATCATCAGGAACGAGGACATTTTCTGACTGGGCCTTTTTCCTTAAGATTGCAACCCTTGTTTCATAATCAGGAGCCTGGAGGTCTGCAATAAGGCCATGTTCAAACCTTGAACGAAGCCTTTCCTCAAGGGTCAGGATCTTGCTCGGTGGATTGTCGCTTGAAATGACTATCTGTTTGTTGTTTTCATAAAGGGAATTGAATGTATGGAAGAATTCTTCCTGGGTGCGTTCCTTGCCTGCTATGAAGTGAATATCGTCAATCAAAAGAACATCAACATTCCTGTATTTTTCCCTGAAATCCTTGCTTCTTTCATCAGTTCTTTCATCTCTTATTGCATTTATAAGTTCATTTGTGAATTTTTCACTTGAAACATACATTATCTTCATCTTTGGATTGGCTTTCAGTATATAGTGGCTGATGGCCTGCATCAGATGTGTCTTTCCAAGTCCGGATTTTCCATAAAGGAACAAAGGGTTGTATGCGTTTGCCGGGGCTTCGGCAACTGCAACTGAAGCAGCATGGGCAAAACGGTTGCTGTTTCCTACTACAAAGTTCTCGAATATGTTTTCCGGGTTGAGGGAAGCCATGGGAGAGTCCTTCCTGTGGATAACTGTTGTGTCAGGAGGGGAATCCGGCTGATTTATTTCCGAGGGAAGAAGGAATTCTATGTCATATTCATTTCCGCAGGCAGCAAAAAAAGCGTTCTTGATGAGATCGCAGTACCTGTTCTCCAGCATGTTCTTGGTGAACTCCAGCTGGACTTCAAAAAAGATGGTATTTTCCTTTATTTCAATGGGTTTTATGGGTTTTACCCAGGTATTCAGACTGATTTCAGATAATTCGTCCTTCAATAATTCAAGTGCTTCTTCCCAAAGCAGATCTATGCTTTTAACCATTCAAGTCTCCCCCAATCGCAATAAAAAAAGATAAACAGGTGCATAGTTGTACACAGTCTTTATCTTTAGTAAAATGACACTGCTGAGTTATATTTTTTATGGAGTTATCAACAGGTAATTTTTAATATAACAGAAAAAAAATATAAACTCAAGGCAAAAAAGACAAAAAGTTTTCCACAAAGTAAAAATTTTTCGGACTGTGGAAAAACATAGGGCTGACAAAGAAATTCCTTGACACTAAAATACCTTTTATATATAATACACCTTGCTGTACAGACAGATATATCGGCGGCTTCAAGGCCGCATTAATATATAAAGTAAACAATACGGAGGGAAACCCCAGTGAAGAGAACATACCAGCCTAAGAAAAGGCAGAGACAAAAAGAGCACGGATTCAGAAAGAGGATGAAGACAGCAGCGGGAAGAAAAGTGCTGAGCAACAGACGTAAAAGAGGACGCAAGGAACTTTCTGCCTAGATTCATGCACCCGTAGAAACGGGGCAGGAGAATCAAGATGAAAAAGACGGAAAGTATAAAACTGAATTACGAATTTGCCAGGGTCTATAAAAAAGGCAGCCACTATAAAGCAAAGAACCTTACATTATATGTATTGGACACAAACAGACAAAAGCCCAGACTGGGTATTACAGTGAGCCGGAAGGCTTATGGCAGAAGCGTAGACAGGAACAGGGTCAGAAGACTGGTCAGGGAAAGTTTCAGAATATTCGAGGAAGACTTAAAAAGAAATACAGACATGGTTTTTGTAATAAAAAAGAACCGGGAGCTTCCGGATTTCTTTGAAATCAAAAACGAAACAGAATATCTTCTAAAACTTTCCGGTCTGATATAGTTTCGGAGAAAACATGAAAAAGCTGCTTCTGTGGCTGATTAATATTTATAAGAAAGGCATTTCGCCATATACCACCCCAAAGTGTAAATATTATCCTACATGTTCTACCTATGCTTATCAGGCCATTGAAAAGCATGGTGCCTTCAAGGGTACCGGCATGGCCGTCTGGCGGATCCTCAGATGCAATCCCTTCAGCAAAGGCGGGGTTGATCCGGTAAAATGAACCGGGAAAGGATAACACCATATGTCGCAGATCATTGACACACTATTGCGCGCACTGGGTGCGGGATTCTATTTTCTTTACAACACAATCGGATTCCACAATTTCGGACTTACAATCATATTCTTTACAGTAATAACAAAGCTTATACTGTTTCCTCTTACGTTGAAGTCCCAGAAATCATCACAGGAAATGAACGCACTTCAGCCTGAGGTAAAGAGAATCCAGGAAAAGTACAAGAATGACAAGGAAAAGCAGAACCAGGAAATACAGGCACTTTACAAGGAGAACAATGTAAGTTGTATGGGAGGATGTCTTCCAATGCTGCTGCAGTTCCCAATTCTCATTGCATTGTACTCTGTTCTAAGAAGGCCGCTTACTCTTGTTGTAGGAAAGACAACCGAAGCCATACTCAGTCTCGTCAACAGCCTGCCTGCAGAAATGCAGAAGGTGGTGGCATATACATCAAATACGACAACCTTTGATAAGATCAATCAGGTAAACGAGCTGAAGCTTGTAAATTTCCTAACGAACAATCCGGGATACCTGAACGGCAACGTAACAAGTTCCGACCTCATCAATCTGAAGTTCCTGGGGTTAAACCTCGGCGAAGTACCTACAATCAAACCGGACCTTCTTTTTGGAGAGCAGATGGGCATATACCTGCCGCTTCTGTTAATACCCATAGTGGGAGTTATAATGACCGTAATTTCACAGAAACTGATGACTCCGCCGCAGCCCAAGGACGACAAGAAGAAAGATGAAAAGAACCCGATGGGCAACATGGGCAATATGATGAAATACATGATTCCCGGAATGACACTTTATTTCTCATTCATACTTCCCGCCGGAATGGGTTTCTATTGGATAAACACATATGTCTTCCAGATATTCACACAGCTGTATATCAATAAACAAAAGAAAGACAAGGATGCCGAAAAGGCCGGGGACGGCAAGAAGCAGGACGTAAAGAAAATTGACGGAGGTAAGAAATAATGGCCAACATAGTTTTGGAAAAAACAGCTGCAACCGTCGAAGAAGCCATTGAACTGGCTCTTTCAGAACTTGAAGTTGCAGAAGACCAGGTTGAGATAGAGATTCTTGAGGAAGGAAGCAAATCATTCCTTGGACTGGGAAAACAAAAAGAAGCAAAGGTAAGGGTAATACTCTACGATTATGCCATAGAAATAGCAAGGGACTTCCTTGGTGAACTATTTGATAAAATGGGTATTGAGGCAGAGCTTGAATTTGAGGAGGACGGTGAACTTCTCAAGATCAATGTCAATACGAAAAGCAGCGGAATGATAATAGGAAGAAGGGGAGAAACCCTTGATTCACTGCAGTTCATAACCGGACTGGTTGTAAACAGAAACAATACAACATACAGGAAGGTAATAATTGACACTGAGCACTACAGAAGGAAAAGGGAAGAGACCCTCGAGGCACTGGCAAACAGGATAGCCGCAAAGGTTGAAAAGACAGGCCGCAACAAAACCCTGGAACCCATGAATCCTTATGAAAGAAGGATAATACATTCGACTTTGCAGAAGAACAAGAACGTTGAAACCTTCAGTGTAGGAGAAGAACCCAACCGCAAGGTTGTAATAAAGAACGTAGCAAGGTAAAATATCAATATACTGAATACGATTTAACCAAAGGCTGTTGTGAAAGGATTGCTTATACAACAGCTTTTGTAATTTAAGGAAATATTATGATAAGAGAAGAATCAACCATCACAGCAGTTTCAACCCCGCCCGGAAGCGGAGGAATAAGTTCAATAAGAATAAGCGGAAGCAAGGCATTTGATATTGTTTCAGAGATATTTGAATTTACCGGAGACTTTTCAAAAGTTGGATCCCACAGGATTCTGTACGGGAAAATTGTAAATGCAGCAGGGCAGACCGTAGATGAGGTTCTGGTTCTAAAGATGAAGGCCCCTGCTACATACACAAGGGAAGACGTGGTTGAAATACAATGCCACGGAAACCCGGTAATAGTGTCAAACATTATTGAATTATTATATAAAAAAGGAGCACAACCCGCAGAACCCGGTGAATTTACCAAAAGAGCATTCATGAACGGAAGAATTGACCTTTCACAGGCTGAGGCCGTCATGGATGTAATAAATTCCACAACCGTAAAAAGTGAAAGAAGCGCAATAAGGCAGCTTGAAGGAAAGACAGGAACAAGGATAAGGGAAATCAGGGATGAAATAATAGAATTACTCTCACATATCAGCGTGACCATTGATTATCCGGAGTATGAGGATGATATGATTTCCCTGGGTAATG
Organism: Bacillota bacterium; assembly: GCA_036743175.1. Taxonomy (GTDB): domain Bacteria; phylum Bacillota; class Clostridia; order DUPQ01; family DUPQ01; genus JAFGQE01. Next base: position 12,441 of record DAINQB010000052.1, read on the forward strand.
CAGCTGACAGGGCAGCCGGGATAAGGAAATCCGTAGAGGAACTCATGGAAAACTACGACACAGGAAAGATTCTTCGCGAAGGCCTGGATGTTGCGGTCATCGGTCCTCCCAATGCAGGCAAGTCCACCTTCATCAACAAAGTCACCGGTGAGGAAAAGGCTATAGTAACCCACATACCGGGAACCACAAGGGATGTTCTTGAAATTCATTTTTCACTGAAGGGATTTCCCATAATTCTCCACGATACTGCCGGAATCAGGGACACGGATGATTTCATTGAAAAAATAGGCATAGAAAAAACCATCATGACAAAGGAAAAAAGCCATGTTGTTGTAATGGTTCTCGATGCCGAAAGGGGTCTTGACAGGGAAACCAGGGAACTTATAGACAGATCTGATGTAAAGAAGACAATCTATGCAATCAACAAGACGGACATCGGTGACTTCAATGCAATAGCAGACTATACAGGAAGTTCATCCTGTCTGGCCTGCAGCTTCATCAGGAATGAGGGTGTCGACAGGGTACTCGATGAAATATATTCATATATAGCCAAGCCCGGAATTGAAATAGAGGGAATAGCAGTTACGAACCAAAGACATAAGATGCATCTCGACAAGGCACTTTTGCATCTGACTGAGGCAATTGAAGCTGCAGACACAAATGGACTTCTTGACATGGTATCAATAGATCTCACCCATGCAGCTGAGGAACTTGGTAAAATAACAGGGGAAAGTGCCGGGGAAGATATAATAGAAAATATATTCAGGAATTTCTGTGTAGGAAAATAAGATGAAATATGATGCCGGAAAATATGATATCGCAATAATTGGAGCAGGACATGCTGGGTGTGAAGCTGCCCTTGCTGCAGCAAGGCTTGGTTGTTCTGTTGTAATATTTACACTTAACATGGACAGTGTTGCCAATATGCCCTGCAATCCAAGCATCGGTGGTATTGCAAAAGGTCACCTTGTAAGGGAAATAGATGCACTTGGCGGAGAAATGGGGAAGGCCGCGGATGCCACATTGATTCAATCGCGTATGCTCAACAGGGCAAAGGGACCTGCCGTTCATTCTCTCCGGGCACAGATAGACCGCCGGGCATATCAGGAGGAAATGAAAGGAAGACTTGAAGCGCAGACGGGCCTTGACCTGAAGCAGGCAGAAGTGACCCGTATCATTTTCAATGACAATGCAGTTTCCGGCGTTGAAACTCACACAGGTGCACAATATACATGTAAATGTGCAATCATATGCTCCGGAACATATCTCAGGGGAAGGATCATAATAGGTGATGTCAATTATCCGGGAGGACCCGACGGCATGTTTCCTGCAAATGAACTATCTGCAAACCTCATTGAAGAAGACATCGGACTCATGAGGTTCAAGACCGGAACACCTTCCAGGGTTCACAGGGACAGCCTTGATTATTCAGTCATGAGTGAACAAAAGGGAGATGAGCCCATTGTTCCGTTTTCCTTCGAGACAAAGAAACTGGAAGTTGAGCAGGAATCCTGTTATCTGACATATACAAACGAATCAACACATGAAGTAATCAGAAGCAATCTGCACAGGTCACCGTTATTCAGTGGAGACATAGACGGAGTGGGTCCCAGATACTGCCCTTCAATAGAGGACAAGGTGGTTCGTTTTTCGGATAAACCAAGACATCAGATTTTCATTGAACCAATGGGTCGTAAGACAAAGGAAATGTACGTACAAGGCATGTCAAGTTCTCTTCCGGAAGATGTACAGGAAAAGATGCTGAGGACAATCAAGGGACTTGAGAATGTAAGGACCATGCGAAGCGCATATGCCATAGAATATGATTGCATGGATCCTCTCCAGTTGAAACCCTCACTGGAATTCAAGGAGAAGAACGGCTTGTTTTCCGCGGGTCAGAGCAATGGAAGCTCGGGATATGAAGAGGCTGCTGCACAGGGTTTGGTTGCAGGTATCAATGCAGCAATGAAAATTCTTGGGAAAGACCCTCTTGTGCTGAAAAGGTCAGAGGCATATATCGGTGTTCTCATTGATGACCTTGTGACCAAGGGTACAAATGAACCATACAGGATGATGACCTCAAGGAGTGAGTACAGGCTCCTTCTGCGACAGGACAATGCTGACATGAGGCTCACTGAAAAGGGTCATTCATTTGGTCTTATAAGTGATTCAAGATATAAAGAGTTCACAGAAAAGAAAAAATTCGTTGAGAATGAACTTGAAAGACTTAAAAACAGGGTTTTCAAGCCTTCTGAAATTAATCCTCTTCTCAAGGAAGTTGAGCAGGGAGAGGTTGTCAGTGGAATAACGGCGGATGCAGTCTTGAAAAGACCGGGTATCACCTATGCAATGCTTAGAGGTATTGACGGGGAAATGCCTCCCGGAGACCATATAACCGATGAGGCAATTGAAGTGGAATGCAAATACGAAGGATATCTAAAAAAACAGATACAGCTTGTTGAAAGAGCTGAAAGGAATGAAAGCATCAGCCTTGATGCCGGTCTTGATTATTCAGGCATAAAAGGACTTAGAATTGAAGCAAGACAGAAACTTGATGCCATCAAACCAATTTCCGTGGGCCAGGCATCAAGGATATCGGGTGTCTCGCCATCTGATATAAATGTGTTGCTGATATATCTTGAACAAAGGAGAAGGGGAACGAATGGGAAGGATGCTTGAAGATGGACTCCTCGCAATGGGGATACCATTTGACAATGAAACCCTTGAAAAGTTTGAAATTTATAAAAAACTCCTTCTGGAGTGGAACGAGAAGTTCAATCTTACAGCAATAACTGATGAAGACGAGATTGATGTCCTTCATTTCCTTGATTCTGCAACAATATGGAATGATGTAAAAGGTGCAGGCAGTGCAGCGGATGTAGGAAGCGGAGCGGGTTTTCCCGGAATCCCTGTAAAGCTTCTGGAAATGCAGGGAGAAATGTATCTGTTTGATTCCCTGGGTAAGAGAGTTTCATTTTTGGAGGAAGTAATCAGGGAACTTGGAATGAAAGGATGTTTTGCCGTTCATACACGGGCTGAGGATGCCGGAAGGGGCGAATACAGGGAAACATTCGACGTGGTTACAGCAAGGGCCGTTGCCAATCTGTCTGTTCTGAGTGAATACTGTCTTCCCCTTGTAAAAAAGGGCGGCATCTTCATTGCAATGAAGGGACGGGAAAATGCCGATGAGATAAGGACATCGAGACCGGCTATTGCCAGACTCGGGGGTTCCCATCTGGAAAAAAGGGAAGTATCGCTACCGGGCAATGAATCAAAACGAACCTTGATTTATATAAGAAAGACGGGTATTACACCCGCTGTATATCCAAGGAAGGCAGGAACACCCTCAAAACGACCCCTGTGATCATCGTGAAAACCGTTTTTTTAAACAAAGGAGCAAAAAGACCGGAATCCGCAGCATCCTTTTCAGTCTTGCCGGTTGTTTTATAAGTCTGTAGAACCACTCAAGATTCATCTTTATGAAAAAATACGGAGCCCTTTTTACCTCTCCGGCAAAGACATCAATCGTACCTCCGCAGCCAATGCATACGGAAGACTTGAATTTACTGATATTTTCAGCTATCCATTTTTCCTGCCGTGGGACACCAAGTCCAACAAGAAGAAGGTCAGGTTCTGCCTTAATGATTCCTTCAATGACCGCAGCAGTCTCCTCCGGTTTATGGTAACCGTGGTCCATTCCGCAGACATGGATTCCATTGAATCTCTTTTCAATGTTCCTGGCAGCCCTTTCCGCCACTCCCGGTTTACCGCCGAATATGAAAACAGACAGTCTTCGGCCGCTGCCAAGGATATTTCCGACAAGGTCAACTCCAGCGACCTTTTCTTTGATATTTTCTTTGAGAATGCGTGCCCCAAGGACAACACCGGCTCCATCAGGCACAACAAATGAAGCCTTGTTAAGAATCTCCATCAGTGAAGGGTCCCTGAGTGCTTCCATTACCATTTCGGAATTTGGTGTAAATACGGAAACATTGCTGCCGGCGGCCTGCGCCCCAAGAATTCCGTCCACGGCTTCCGTCATTGTAACGTTGTCGACCATTACACCAAGCACATCGGCTTTCCTTTTTTCAGGCAATTCAGTATCCTCCGCATTCATAGGGTTTTCATTCTGTTACATGATATCATAAAAGGCCTTGTTTGGCTGAAACGCGCTGAAACAGCCGTAAAGGGAATTTATATAAAATTAACAAAAAAATACAGTAACGGTAAAGTGCCTTAAAAATGGACACAGGTGCTCCGAAGTAGTATAATACATATGATATATATATGAGATGGAGCCTATTGATGTCCGAAGATAACAACATTGACGTAACCAGAATTATTCCCATAGAAATTGAAGACGAAATAAAGAAATCATTCATAGAATATGCAATGAGTGTAATCGCCGACAGGGCACTTCCTGATGTCAGGGACGGCTTGAAACCCGTTCACAGAAGGATACTTTA
>DAINQB010000053.1:0-5828 GCA_036743175.1 Bacillota bacterium
GATGAAATTCAATTGCCTTATGATGTAAGGTTCATTGCCTTCGGTGCAGAGGAAATAGGACTTATTGGTTCTACGGCATATGTGAACAGCCTCAGGAGCAATGAACTGAAGTCCATTGCCGCAGTTTTGAATTTTGATATGGTAGGAATCGGGGATTATTTTGAAATCATGACTGTGGAAGGAACAAAAAACGATGAACTGCTCAGTGCCTTTGAGTATACACTGGGTCAGATGGGATATTCTCCTGTTATTTCCAATACTGACAGAAGTGATCATGCTCCCTTTTCATATGCCGGGGTACAGGCTGTTGATATACAGATGAGTCCGGTTGACAACTATCATACGGATTTTGACACAATAGAAGCAATCCAGCCTGAAAATCTGGTCAGGATGGCAGACCTGGGGATTGCAATGCTGAAAGATGGGTTGGTTGGAATCAATGATTGAAATGGTATCCATTTGTAACCTGATTAGGAACAAAATGCAGCTGTGAAACAGCGATGTATATTGTGAATAAATATGCATCACCGTTGCCACAGCTCATTGACTTTTTGATGAAATAATGTTTTAATAGGGTGAAAATTCGGCAGTAATCTTTCTTGCATGTTTTCAGTCAAGAGGTCCTTTTTGCCGGATATTGAACGGGCTTAATTTTTATATCACAAGAAGGACACGGGGTTCATAATTATGGCAAAGAACCTGATTGAACTGAAAAATCTCACCAAATCCTACAATGGTCTTAGAGCGGTTGACAGCATAAGCCTGACCATCAGGGAAAAGGAATTCGTTACACTCCTCGGCCCAAGCGGTTGTGGTAAGACAACGACGCTCAGAATGATCGGGGGGTTTGAGGACCCCGATGATGGACAGATTCTATTCGAGGGTAAACTTCTGAATGATGAACCCCCCTATAAAAGGAATGTCAACACAGTATTTCAGAGATATGCCTTGTTTCCGCACATGAATGTCTATGAAAACATAGCTTTCGGACTTCGCATAAAGAAAATGGCGGCTGATGAAATCAAACGCAAGGTCGAGAGGATGCTGAAACTGGTTGACCTTGTAGGTTTTGACAAAAGGGATGTTGATTCACTGAGCGGAGGCCAGCAGCAAAGGGTTGCAATCGCACGTGCCCTGGTCAACGAACCAAAGGTTCTTCTTCTTGATGAACCTCTTGGAGCACTGGACCTTAAACTGAGAAAAGAAATGCAGATGGAACTCCTCGACATGCAACGGAGTGTAGGAATAACCTTCATATATGTCACTCATGACCAGGAGGAAGCTCTTACCATGTCGGATACCATTGTAGTAATGAACAAAGGTGTAATCCAGCAGGTGGGGTCACCTCAGGATATATACAATGAACCGGTAAACAGGTTTGTCGCGGATTTCATAGGTGAGAGCAATATCATTGAAGCAAATATGATCGAGGATCTGAAGGTCCGGTTTGACGGAATAACCTTCGATTGCATAGACAAGGGTTTCATGGACAATGAGCCGGTTGATGTAGTGATAAGGCCTGAGGACCTTGTGATTGTTGCAAACCCTTCGGAAGGTCAGATCCAGGGTACGGTTTCGTCCGTTGTCTTCAAGGGAGTTCATTATGAGATGTTCGTAGCCAATGACCACAGGGAGTACATGGTGCACAGTACAATTATGTTTCCTGTTGGCACGGATGTGGGCATGAATATTTCACCTATGGACATCCAGGTTATGAAAAGAGGGGAGGAGCCATGCGAAGAAGAATGAAGCTTCTTGCATATCCTTATTCACTGTGGATGGCAGTCTTTGTTGTAGTGCCATTGTTCCTCGTCTTTTTATACAGCATTACAAAGGGTGACATCCATGATTTTTCAACACTGGAGTTTTCCCTTGATAGCTACAAACGTGTTGCTGAACCCCTTTTTCTTAAGGTAATCGGTAATTCATTCTTTCTGGCATTGATATCAACGGTGTTTTGTTTTCTTCTTGGTTATCCTGTTGCAATGATAATTGCACGGACAAATCAAAAGTACAGAAACAAGCTTCTCATGTTCATCATCATTCCCATGTGGATGAACTTCCTTCTCAGGACCTATGCATGGATGGCGATTCTGTCTCCAAATGGTGTTTTGAACAGGTTCCTTGGTGTATTGGGGCTTGCTCCCCTTGAGATAATGCCGGGGCAGGGAGCTGTTCTCATTGGAATGGTCTATAATTTCCTGCCGTTCATGATTCTGCCCATATATACCGTTCTTGTCAAGATTGACAGAAGCCTGCTGGAGGCAGCTGATGACCTGGGAGCAAACAAGGTCAAGACATTCTTCAGGGTAGTATTTCCGCTTAGCATACCGGGGGTAGTGTCGGGGATTACCATGGTATTCATGCCGGCAGTGAGTACATTTGTTATTTCAGGATTGCTCGGGGGAGGGAAGACACCTCTCATCGGAGACCTCATTGAGCAGCAGTTCATGTCAGACAGAAACTGGCATTTTGGCTCAAGTCTGTCAATAATTCTGATGGTCATGATTCTGATATCAATGGCAGTCATGTCCAGAATGGACAGGAAAGGAAGTTCCGCATGAAAAAGACCATGAAGAGACTTTATATGGGACTGATTTTTCTTTTCCTCTATGCACCGATAATCCTTCTGATTGTCTATTCCTTCAACAGCTCAAAGTCAAGGGGCCAATGGGGAGGATTTACCCTCAAGTGGTATGCAGACCTTTTCCAGGACCGTCAGATCAAGGAAGCATTCATCTATACAATAGTGATTGCAGTCCTTGCTACGATTATATCAACAATATTCGGAACAATAGCAGCAATAGGTATCAACAACATGCGAAGATTCCCAAGGAAGGTAACACTGAACCTCAACAACCTTCCTGTATTGAACCCTGATATCGTTACGGGTGTTGCTTTGATGACCCTCTTTATTTCGGTGAATCTGCAGCTCGGGTTTATGTCCATGCTGATAGCCCACATTGTTTTTTGTACACCCTTTGTTATACTTGCGGTTCTTCCAAAGCTGAGGCAGTTGAATCCTCATCTGGCTGAAGCTGCCATGGACCTGGGGGCCAAACCATCATATGCCCTGAGGAAAGTCATCATACCGCAGATATTTCCAGGAATAGTAAGCGGTGCCCTGATTGCATTCACACTTTCAATCGATGATTTTGTAATCAGTTTCTTCACTGCAGGAACTCAGGTGACAAACCTGTCCATACTCATATACTCAATGGCCAAGAGGGGCGTCAAACCATCCATAAATGCGCTCAGCACAATAATGTTCCTGGCGGTTCTTATATTGCTGCTGCTGATCAATAGAAAAAGTGACAAAGGGGAGGAATTACTATTATGAAAAAAATTGTTTCAATGGTTGTTTTGTGCGCTGTCTTGCTTGGCGTCATGGCCGGGATAACCGGGTGCAGTGACAAGATTGTCCTGAATGTATTCAACTGGGGTGAATACATTGATGAAAGCCTCATCGACAGGTTTGAGGATGAAACTGGTATCAAGGTAAATTACAAGACCTATGATACGAATGAAACATTACTGGCCAAGCTTGAAGCCGGTGGAGTAAGCTATGATGTTGTTTTCCCGTCCGATTATGCAATAGCTGAAATGATCAAGCGTGACATGCTTCTTCCCATCGATTTCAACAACATACCCAACTTCAGGTACATTGATGACAGGTTCAAGAACATGGACTATGATCCTGATAATCTCTATTCAGTACCGTATTTCTGGGGAACCATCGGTATACTTTACAACAAGGATATGGTGAGCGAACCTGTTGACAGCTGGAATATCCTATGGGATGAGACTTATAAAGGGAAGATTCTCATGAAGAAGGATGTAAGGGATGCAATGGGTATAGCTTTGAAGATTCTGGGTTACTCAATGAATTCAACCAATGATGCTGAACTCGAGGAAGCAAAGCAATTGCTGGTCAGGCAGAAGGACATCATCAACGGATATTATGGTGATGAAATCAAGGACATGATTGCCAATGGTGATGCTGCGATGGGTGTTACATATTCAGGTGATTTCATGGACCTTTACTGGGATGAGGAAGCCGATTACAGCTACATTGGATATGGTATCCCGAAAGAGGGAACCAATCTGTGGTTCGATGCAATGGTCATTCCTAAAAGCAGCAAGCACAAGACTGAGGCCGAGATGTTTATAAACTTCATGCTGGATCCTGAAATTGCATTCCAGAACTCCAACGAAGTAGGGTACACAACTCCCAATACCGAGGCACTGCAAATGATAAGGGATGATTCACCTGAAGTATTTGAACTTCCGGCATATTGGCCTGATGAAGATGCAGTGGCCCTCAGCGAAGTCTACATAGACCTCGGTGAATACAAGACAATATACAACCAGATCTGGATGGAAGTCCGCATAGAATAACCAAGACTCCCTGTATCAAAATAAAACCCGGTGAAAGCCAGCCCGAAACGGCCAACTTTCCCCGGGCTTTTTTATGCTAATAATCACGACAGGTCTAAATATCGTTCAGTTAGAAATATAATCGAACGATAATTACGACAGACGTAAATATTCACGACAGAGGTAAATATCGCTTGGTTAGAAAAACAACAATAAAATAATCGCCTCAGGGGAGAATAGTACCATCAAACATAATGGTTTGATTGATTAATTAGTATTGGGGATAAAAGAGCATTATTTCAGGTTCATTGCGGTCTCTATCATGGTTCTGTAGTTTTCGGGATTTACTGAGGAGTGGATGCTGTTGCTGGAGGTCAGTATATGTCCACCGTTTTTACCTGCTATTGAGATGCATTCTTCCACAGCCTTGCGGACCTGATCTGTTGTGCCATTGCATAGGAGGTCACCACAGTCAATGTTTCCCCAGATTGAGATCCTATTACCATATTTTTCTTTGATAAGGCCAATATCCATTCCGGCAACCGGTTCGATTGGGTTCAGGCCATCGATTCCAGTATCTATGATATCGTCAAGGATCTTCATGATGTTTCCATCGGAATGTTTTACCACCAGGGCACCTTCATCATGGATGGTGTCAACCATTTTTCTGAGCCTCGGCAGTATGAAGGTCCTGAAGTCAGCAGGGGAGAAAAGGGGTCCTTTGTTATGTGCATAGTCATCACCAAGGACTATTATATCAGCACCGGCTCTTACAGCCTGTCTTGCAATCTTAAGATTGACATCAAGGACCATGTCAAGAAGGTCGTGGCAGAGCTCCGGTTCAAGGATGAAATTCATGAGCATGTTGTCGATTCCCATCAAATAGCATGACCACATGAAGGCAGCCCTTTGGTGGAAAATTATTGCCTTTTTTCCCTTGTACTTTTCTACAAGCTCAGGCAGTCTTCCAAGTCGACCCGGGCTGAATGGGTCGGGTGGAGTGTACTTTCGAAGGTCATCAATGGATTGTATGTTTCCTTTGATTGGATGGGCAACTTCCTCTGCATTTCGCCGGTAGGTTACATTCCATTCATCGATGAATGTACCATCGTCTAGGGTTTCAACAGGGTCGAATCTGACACCGCAGCCTACGGCATCAAAACCCCAGGCTATCTCGAGGTCAAGCTGACTTTCTGCCTCAGGGAAGAAGTGCCTGTAGACCTTTTTGTCTATTATGAACTCAGCTACCGGTGTCCTGTCCGGTTTCTGAAGGGCCATGGCCTCCATTATTCTCTGATAACCGTTCATTTCAGATTCTTTCATATCAGCCTCAGATGCTTTAGTTCCGCCATCAGATTTTCCACGGCACTTTTCTCCATTTTTTCACGGGTTTCTGATGTTGAAGAACCCATATGGGGGGAAAGAATGACATTGTCCAATTCCAGAAGAGG
>DAINQB010000053.1:5928-14879 GCA_036743175.1 Bacillota bacterium
AACAGCAGGGTCGAAGCCTATTAAAACACAATCAAAGGGTTTGAGTAGTTCTGCCAGTCTTGACCCAATCCGGCCACAGCCTATTATTCCAACGGTTTTTCCTTTTAGAAGCAACCCATTCGGGCCCTTCCAGATGCTGTTTCTGACATTGCGGTCAAGCAATGGAATCTTCCGAAGAACCGAAAGAATCATGCCAAGGGTAAGTTCTGCAACTGCTTCTGTAGGAGCATCCGGTGTATTCAGAACAGATATACCAAGTTCACCTGCGGCAATCAGGTCGACGGAATCCAAACCTGTTCCGACACGGGATATTATCCTCAGATTTTCGGAGGATTCCATTACCTTCCTGGTCAGAGGTTCCACCCCTGCAACAATCCCAACAGGGTTATATTCTTTAACCAGGCTGGTAATCTCACCTTCGGTCAGTCTTCTTCCATAAGGATTATGTATGACCCTGAGCCGTTCATCAAATCCTCCTGCACAGAAGGTCGAAGTAGTTGTCAGTATATTCATCTCATTGCCTCACTTCTTTAATATACAAGATATTCATCATAGTATTTTTTGAATAACTCCTTGTTCTCAGGTTTAACAAGCCCTCCGCCCATGTACGAGAATATTTTCGGGTATTTGCTGTGAAGTGCCCGTATCCTGAGTATCTCGTTTTTGATATCCTCCTCATTGCCAAAATCCATTATCCGTGCATTTGTCTTCAGAAGATAGAAAAGGTCCGGTCCTCCTTTTTCCATTACTGAAGCAGGGTCAATGGAAGTGCTTTCTATGAAGAGCCCGTCAGGCTTCAAAGACAGGATGGGCTCCATGGCTTTCATGTAGTTCCCGTCAGTGATATAAAGAACTTTTTTGCCGTTTTCATGGATTTTATCAAAGAATCGCTTGTACCATACATAAACGTACTTTTCCAGGAATTCAGGGCTCCAGATCAGACCTTGTGTGGAAGCTATATCATCATGAACAATTATAAGATGTACATCATCAATCCTGCTCCATCCATCGAGAACCCTCAGTGTTCCAAGACCAATACGGTCGAGTATTGGCTTCAATGCATCAGGTTCAAGGGCACTGGCTTCAAGAAGTGCCTCCCAGCCGAATTTTATCTGGCATCGTGTCATGAGGGTTCCGTAATGCCAGGGGACAGGAACATGGGTCATGGCCTTTTCAGAAAAAAGCGATTTCATCGACATAAGCATGGAATCGCTGACTTCTTCAACCACAATTGTTTCCGGGTCCGTTGAAATGACACCAGCGGCAGTCCTATATCTAAGACTGCCTTCCATGTCCCAGATTCCACCGTCTCGTGTATATTTTTTATTCCTGTCATCGGATTCACTTACTTCTCCGGTCTTCACTTCCTTGTCAGGATAACCCTGGTTATACAAATTCTTGCGGTATTCGATGAAGCCGATTACATCCATGGGAAGGCGGGAAGGTCGGATACCATTCCTCATATCATTGAAAATCAATCTCTTTTCCTGAATATCCAAAATATCTGAACTCCTGTATTCATTTCATTGTGAAAATTTTCTGAAAGTCAGTTTTACATTTTGCCCAAGCAGGGTTTTCTTTAAAAGCTCTATATCCAGCTCCCGAATTTTCAGGGAAGCCCCGGAACATAACGCAGCAGCCGTGCCGGCAGCTTCACCCGTAATCATGCACTGGACAGTCACCCTTGTACACCCGCTTGCTTCATGGGTGCATGAAATGCATCTTCCGGCGAGCAGCAGATTGTCAACACCTCTTGCGATCAGGCTCCTGAATGGGATTTCGTAATAGAAACGCTCGGGAAGAAGTTCATCCTTCATATAACTTGGTCTTGGGCTGATGTCTATGGGATGGGAACCGCAGCCTATTGAATCTTCGAAAGGCTTCATGGACATTATATCCTCTATTGTCAGAAGATAGTCACCATATATATGACGGGTTTCCCTGACTCCTATTTCAGGTATATCCACTATACAGGCGTCTTCAAAACCCGGTATTGCCATGAGAGCCTTCGTAAAACGCATGACTTCCATGGACAACAGAATCTCACCTTCAGACAAGTCTTCAGCATTGGTTCCGTCACCTGTGATACATGGACAGCCGATGATGTAAACACCCTTCATGGGTGTATTGTAAATCTGAACACCACCGATTCCTTCGACTTTTATGACGAAGCAGGTCATATCTCCATTTCCAATGTTTTCAACAACCTCATCAAATGATTGTATGGCTACCCGCTGGACTTCGAACATCTCCATATGACTGCCCAAATATTCAAGGCACCTGTCCATATCTATGTTACCAAGACGGAACATAACACCGAAGGCACCCATTTTCCCAAGTGTATCCGGATTTTCAGAATAGCTGATGTCCTCAGGTCCGACCCCTTTGAAATAAGGAACTCCGGCGAGATATGCAAGGTCTCCGTCTCCCGTTGCATCAATGAATTGTTTTCCGGCAACCATGCTGCAACCGGACTTATTCTCAATTATGACACCGTCAATTGCAGAACCGCTTTTTATAACATCAGTGACCATTGTATGAAAAAGCATCCTGACACCGGCCTCCCTTGCCATGGACATAAGAAGATATTTGAATTCACCCTGTGAAGTAAAAACATATGTACCGGGCTGTCCCTTTGTGGTAGCTGCTCCGTTGATTTTCTCAAGATGCCTGGTGATTTCCATTGCCAGGCCTCCTGCCACATGCACACAGTCAGGATTTTCTGCGAGATCCCGCATTATTTCATCATGTCTGGAAGTGTCCTTCTCATGGACAATATATGTAGTAAGGCCCATGTTACCGGCAGTCATAAGCCCGCCTAGATAACCGTTCTTTTCTATAATCAGGACATCTGCTCCGTTCCGTGCAGCAGCGATGGCAGCGGTAATACCGGCTGTGCCTCCTCCTGCAACAATTACATCAGCAGATGCAGATACTTCAATTTCCCGTGTTCTAATGATTTTCTGTCCATTTTTATACTTCATAAATACAAGCCTCAAATCTTTCTGACCATGGAGACAGAATCCTGGAACCCGTTCCTGAGAAACAAGGTGTCGATGCCAACTGCAATAAACTGAAATCCCTTTTCAATATTTTCATTGATGACCTTTTCATCGGGCTTGACAATATGTATCCCTGCAATCTTCCCATGTATTTTACAGGCCTCAAGGACTCTGTCGCAACCTTCTGTTACAAGTTCATTTGAGGTATCACCGGTAACACCATAGGAAGCACTCATGTCGTAAGGACCTATGAAAACCCCGTCAAGACCTTCGGTATTCAGTATTTCATCTATATTTTCCACTCCCTGCCGGCTTTCTATCATGACGAAGACACAGGTTCTTTCATTGGCTGTCCGAGCATACTCACTGAAATCAAGACCCCAGCCATTGGCCCTGCAAAATGCATGACCACGGCATCCCTTGTCCGGATATTTACTGTAGGAAACTGCTTTTTCGGCTTCTTTGGCTGTATGTACCAATGGAACTATGACACCTTCGGCACCAATATCCAGGGCGCGTCGTATATCCAGGGCTGAATTTTCACGTACTCGTACAAAGGGTGCGGTGCCGGTTCCCTTAAGACCCCTGAACATATCTGTAAGTGTTTCATAACTGATTTCTGTATGTTCCATGTCAACTGCAAGCCAGTCAAGGCCCGAAGCAGCAGCTATTTCACAAATGGAAGGAGAAGGAATCTGAATCCATGTGCCCTGGACTACCTTCTGTAACCGGAATTTGTCCTTGAACATAATTACCCCCTATGGATTATGATTGATACTGGCCGGTACTTTAAGCAAGGCGAATATACCATAGTAGGCAATGGATGTAAACTGATAATCAGTCCCGGCAAAAAGATACCGGCATCCATGATACCGGCATCTGTCTGTCCAAAGTAATTACTTTATCTCTTATTCGAGGATTACTCCCTCAAGAATATAATCAAGGACTCCTTTTTGTATTGTAACCATCTTCATATGAGGAAGACCGTATAAGGTCCTGAACTGCTCAAGGTCTTCGCTACCCATCAGCCCTGAAAAATATTCATTGACCTCATCCTCAGATGCGGTTATTCCGGCATCCTCAGCTATTGCTTCTATGATGAGATACATCCTGGCGGTCATCTCAGTTGCATCTGCATTGCTGTCAATAAGTTCCTGTGCAGTTGATACACCTGCATATGTCTGTATGAACTCAGTGAAATCCATCTGGTAGTAATTTGCATAATCCCTGTACCACTGAAGCATGGAATATTCCTGATATTCCACAAGAATCTTCGGAAGGTCCTTGATTGTGGAGTTTTCAAGGAGATATTCCTGTATGAACTGTTCAATTGCTGAATTACGTATTGAGTTGGTGATTTCAGCTGTCATTTCCTCAACGGTGGTCCATCCGTAATACTGTGAAACAATATCATTGATGAACTCATCGGTGACTTCAGGCATCCTGGTCTCCAGAATATGATTGATTGTTGTCTCAAAGACCGCATCCTTGCCGCTGAGGCTTGCCTCCTGGTAATTTTCAGGGAAGGTAACCTCTATGTCGAAGGTTTCTCCGGGCATATGACCGATCAGCTGCTCAAGGAAATCATCTATGTAGCTTGTAACACCTATTGTTACATCGGTACCCTGTTCCTGGGTATTACCGCCATCGAATTCGATTCCATCAATTCTTCCGATGTAATCAATGTTTACAGTGTCTCCGTCTTCCACCGCCCTGCCCGTAACAAGTACATCAGAGGCATAGTTTTCCATTATACCATCGATTTCTTCCTGTACTATATCATCCGGTACATTGTGTATATCAGCCGGAACCGGGATTCCGATATATTCACAAAGATCAACCTTCTTCAGGGCATTGATGCCCTTCCATGTTCCGTTGTCATCTATACCATAGCTGAATGCAAAGGCCGGGTCCGTGCTGTCTAGAACAGAACATCCGGACATAAGCAGAGCCACCGAGGCGATGAGTACAGTCAGTATCACAATATTCCTGTGTTTTTTCATTTTTCTCTCCAATAAAATAGTATGCAAAAGTGCATCGTCCTATTATTATATACCTAAATGATGGAATTTTATGCAGAGAATGTGAACAGTTGGTAAAATGATATAATTGAATCACGCAAATTCATTGGGGGTTGACAATGATTGATAAAAAACATTACAAATTGGTTGAAATCGATGGTCAGCAGGTTTGGAAAATCAAGAACAAGTATTATGAGAAACAGCTTGCGAAGCTTCAGTATGAACTTGTGAAACTCCAGGCTTGGGTAAAGAAGGAAAACAAGAAGGTAGTTGTAATATTCGAGGGAAGGGATGCTGCCGGAAAGGGAGGAGTGATAAAAAGAATCATAGCTCCCTTGAATCCAAGGGTATGCAGGGTCGAGGCACTTCCGGTTCCGACAGACAAGGAAAAGTCCCAGTGGTTTTTCCAAAGATATGTAGCAAAGCTGCCTGCAGCCGGCGAGATAGTACTCTTTGACAGAAGCTGGTACAACAGGGCAGGAGTGGAAAAAGTAATGGGTTTCTGCAGTGAGGAAGAATATCACGAATTCCTGCGTACCTGTCCGGAGTTCGAAAGAATGCTTGTAGGTTCAGGAATAACACTCATAAAATACTATTTCAATATATCGGACGAGGAACAGGAAAGGCGTTTCCAGGACAGGTTGAACGATCCCATGAAACGCTGGAAATTCAGTCCCATGGATGTAAAATCCAGGGAAAAATGGGTTGAGTATTCAAAGGCTGCAGAAAAGATGTTTGAAAAGACGGACATTAAGGAAGCCCGCTGGCACATTGTAAATGCAGATATCAAACAGCATGCCCGCCTAAATTGCATATCGCATCTTCTTGCTCAACTTCCCTATGAGGATGATATTCCTGAAAAGATGGAACTGCCACCGAGAAGGGTGGACTATGAAACACCTGAATATATTGGACCCGTCAAGGTCCCGGAAATATATGGAGGAGAATGACAATATGAACAAAAATGAAATCTTCAGGTACACAGGAGATGTCTCACAGGTTTTCTATGCAAGACCCTTCACCTTTGATGAAGGCAAGGCCAGGGGCATGAGAGGCATTGAGATCAACAATGGCTCAGGGCTTTCCTTCACTGTACTGCCTGACAGGGCGATGGACATCGGACTGCTGTCCTACAAAGGTGTGAATTTCAGCTACATAACAAAATCAGGGGTAACGGCTCCCTGGTACTACGACAAAAGAGGCCTCGAATGGCTCAATACCTTCAATGGGGGATTTCTGACAACCTGTGGTCTTACACAAGCCGGCTCACCAAGCTTTTCCGACGGTGAAGAGCTGGGTCAGCATGGGGATATATCCACTACCCAGGCAGAGAATCTTTGTATTGACATTGACCTTGACGGGGAAGTGCCGGAATTAATAATAAAAGGCAGTCTCAGGACAGGCAGGCTTTTCGGGAGGAATATATGGCTTCACAGGGAATATCGGATAAAGTATGGGGAAAACAAAATCTACATGAAGGATGTTGTTGAAAACAGAGGGGATGCAATGGCTCCATACATGATTCTTTATCATTATAACCTCGGTTACCCATTGCTTGATGAGAATATCCACTATGAAACAAACGCACGGTATCTGAGACCCAGGGATACAGAAGCTGAAAAAGGCGTTGACTGGCGTACCGGATTCAGGAAACCCGAAGCAGGATTCAAGGAGCAGGTGTTCTATTATGAATCCGTTGGTGACGGATGTTATGCAGGGATCTTCAATGAAAAGCTTGACACGGGTGTAAGAATATTTCTGAATGCCGGACAGCTGCCTAATATAATCCAATGGAAAAATGCCGGATTCGGTGACTATGTCATGGGCATAGAACCTGCAAACTGCTTCCCTGAAGGAAGGGAAAAGCAGAAGGAATACGGTCTGCAGTTCATTGATTCCCTTGAATCAAAAATACAGGAAATAACTGTTGAGGTTTATTGATTTATGGAGAGAAGAGAACGTTTATTGACAACAATCAATCATATTGAACCGGACCGCGTGCCAATTGGATTTGATATCCATGACAATAAAAAAGTGGAGATGATGAAGTATTATGGAGTTTCGGATTACCGGAATTTCTATGAAAAGACAGGCGTTGAGTGTTTTTCCGTCTGGGACTGGCCGGCAGTGCTGCCGGTATACAAAGGACCTGTACCAAAGGGGGTTGTGTACAGGCATGACAATCAGATGGCCTCCCATGGATGCTGGGGAAAGGAAAGTGAATTGATTTACCCCATGGAAAACCTGAGCCTTGAGGAATACAGATGGCCTGATATAAATGAGTTTGATTTTTCAGGTCTGGCTGCAGGGCTTGATGCCATTCACAACCTTGATATGACTACAGCATCAGCCCACGCGGGTGTGGGTTTCACACATCACTATCAGTTGAGAAGTTATGAAAAATCCTTCTTTGACCTCATGGATGATGAATGGATGGAGGATTACATGGGAAGGAACCGTGAGTTCTTCATTGAATATTTCAAAAGGCTTTTTGCAGCGGCAAATGGGAAAATAGACATCATTAGAGCCGATGAAGATCTCGGTGGCCAGGAAAACATGTCAATAAGTCCCGCCCTTTGGAGGCAATGGTATAAACCGCTCTGGAAGGAAGTATTCTCCATCTGCAAGGCAAATGGTGCCAAGATATGGATGCATTCCTGCGGTTTCTGCCGTGATGTCGTTGATGACTTCATTGAGATTGGTGTGGATATTCTGAATCCTGTTCCGGTATATGTAAGAGGAAGCGACCCCCTGGACATGAAAAGGACATATGGAGACAAGCTGGCATTTGACGGAGGAGTAGACCAGATAAATGTCATGGTGAAGGGCACTCCGGAAATGGTTAGGGATGAAGTCAGGCTCAGGATAGAACAAATGGCACCGGGGGGTGGATTCATAATAGGTCCGTCGCAGGTTTTTACCGATGATATGCCCCTTGAAAACATAATTGCATTCTTTGATGCCGTACACGAGTTCGGTGAATATTGAAAGCGAGGTCCCATATGAGCAAGGTATTCAGGGTTCATCCCAAAAACAGCAGAATATTTGAGTACAATAACAGGCCGATTGTTCTGCTTTGTGCCACGGAGCATTATGGTGCTGTCATGAACCGTCCCTTTGATTATGAAGCATATTTGAAATATTGTTATGAATATGGGCAGAACTATACAAGACTTTTTATGCTTTTCAGAGAGCTTCAGACTCCGGTTAACCCCCATTCCACATGCAAGCCGGAGTCCACTGACTATATATCCCCCTATGAAAGGACCGGGCCGGGAAATTCAGCAGATGGTCTTCCAAGATATGACCTCGACAGATGGAACCCTGAATTCTTCAGACGTCTCCATGACTTCATGGAAACTGCATCAAAATATGATGTAATCGTTGAGGTAACCCTTTTTTCCAACAGCTATACAAACGATCTGTTCTCACTAATCCCTTTTGGGAAGAATGCGAACATCAATGATGTTGGTTGTGAAAGCTTCCAGACCTTCATGACAAAGAAGGAAAAGGTTGTGTTTGAACGCCAGCTTCAGTATGTTGAGAAAGTTGTAAGGGAGCTGAATCAATATGAAAACTTTTTCTTTGAGATATGCAATGAGCCTGTAAGCTTCAATAAGGAAAATGCCTCAGTCAATGAGATAAATGAATGGCAGCAATCCCTGATTGGGCATATACGGAAACTTGAGGAGAAAATGCCCAATAAGCATCTTATAGCCATAACTGATTGCTGGGAAATAAATCAGAATGGGGTACTTGAGGCAGGCACCGACAAAGCCTTCGGAGAAATTACAGCTGATATAGTGAATGTCCATCCCCTCGACAACATCATTTATAGGGGAAAAGCCCATGACCTGGGACTGTTCATGTCAAAGAGACTCTGCCTTTCGGAGCTTAGGGAATTCTGTCTGGAGGCATCGGAAGAAGA
>DAINQB010000053.1:14979-16878 GCA_036743175.1 Bacillota bacterium
AGAGACTCTGCCTTTCGGAGCTTAGGGAATTCTGTCTGGAGGCATCGGAAGAAGAGAAACCACTTAACATTGACGAGGACAACATAGCTTCCCGGTTCATGGATTATGAAGGATGGACAATCCATAGAAAAAGAGCCTGGACAGCAATTCTTTCAGGTGCACATTATGATTACATTGATTTCTCCATCGGTATCCACTGCCCGACAGGTACCGTTGAATCAAAGAAATTCCTTCACAAATGGTACAGGAACCTGAGGGGTTTTCTGGAAGAAATGGAAATTGTTGCAGGCAGACCACTGACAGACATGGTTTTGGATTGTCCGGAGGAAGTCCTATGCAGTGCATTTGGTAATCCCGGAGTCCAGTACAATATTTATATTGCTGACAAAAGAGAGCTTGGTGAAGAAGGTTGCGGCGGAATTATTGCAGGCGGAATTTCTGTCAGTGTAATCGAAGGGAAATATGAAATCATGTTCATTTCACCTGAAGAGGGTAATATTTTATCAACCGGTACATTGAATACGGGAGAGTACAGAATAATTCTTCCCGACTTCAGGCATGACATAGCAGTCAGGCTTACCAGGGTATAATAAGCAATAAACATTGATAAAACACGGTTAATCTTATCAAAACAAAGATTTAACCGTGTTTTTTTGATTGTTAAAGCAGAACTTTCAGGGAAAATATAGGTAAGAAATTTTTCGGAGGAAGATGAAATGGAAGCAGGAGCATTCTTACCAATAACAGTTTTCGCAGCGGGACTACTATCTTTCTTTGCACCTTGTATTCTGCCTCTTCTGCCTGTATATATCGGATATCTCTCCAAAGGGGCCGGTGAACAGGCTGAGGCCATGGGAGATGAAACCGGTATAGGTAAAATCAGAATAAACAAAAGACTCATCTTTCAGACCCTTGTATTTGTCATAGGTCTTTCAACGGCATTTGTTCTTTTAGGATTCGGTGCAGGCGCCCTTGGCAAGTTCCTTAACAACAGAATAGTACTTTATGTCAGCGGTGCAATAGTCATATTACTCGGATTGCATCAGACCGGTTTGTTCAGGATAGGGTTTCTTGAAAGAACAAAGAAGGTTGAAGTTGAAAAAAGCAGCAAAGGCGGAGTAATAGGAGCATATCTTCTGGGACTTACATTCAGCCTTGGCTGGACACCATGTGTAGGACCTGTTCTGGCAACAGTACTCGGACTTGCTTCGGGTAACGGAAGTCCTTTGTATGGTGGTTTCCTTATGATGCTCTATTCGGCAGGTCTGGCATTACCGTTCATATTGATATCACTTTTTGCCGGGTTCTTCCTTGCAAAATTCAGAAAGCTTAACAGGCATATGAACAAGATCAGGATAGCCGGAGGTATTTTGATAATAATAATGGGAATATTGCTGATGACAGACAGTCTCAATTCAATAAGCGGAATATTTGTCAATTGACGGGAGGAGTATGAAATGAAAAGAAGTGGAATCATAGGTGTTTTATCGTTGGTTATAGCCATGGGGCTCTTTATAACAGGTTGCAGTGTGGTTGAAGCTCCTGTAAACAGTGAGACAGCCAAACCTGTAACAGGCAGCGAAGTTGTTGATACGGAAAATCCGGAACCTCTGGCAGCGAACAACAAGACAAGGAATCCTGAGGAAATATTCAGATTTGAAACAACAGCCCTTTACGGAGAAGGTGGTTCGACCATCAATCCTACAGGCATGCTTTTGAACATAGGATGTGAGGACTGCCAGGATATATTCTACGCTTCAAGGTCCCTGACAGTGCCGGAAGTCATACAAAGACTGAAGGATGATTTCGGAGTTGTGGAAATGCTGGAAGACGAGAATTTCGTGAGATTTGACCTGGATCTGGACCTTGTGAGAAAACTGGAGATTGAACTTGACCTGA
>DAINQB010000054.1:0-3677 GCA_036743175.1 Bacillota bacterium
TCTATTTCAAGTTCCCTCATAACAGCCAATGATTGTGCAGCAAAAGCTTCGTTCAATTCAGCCAATTCAATATCTTCAATTGTCCAGTTTGCTTTTTCAAGGGCCTTTTTGGTCGAACCGATTGGTCCCGTTCCCATAATCTTAGGGTCAACGCCTGAAGAAGCATATGATTTTATCGCAGCCATTGGTTCAACATCCAGTGCCTTTGCCGTTTCTTCGCTCATTAGAACAAGCATTGCAGCGCCGTCATTTATTCCTGAGGAATTTGCGGCGGTAACGGTTCCGTTCTCCTTTGAAAATGCCGGTTTAAGGGATGAGGCCTTATCTACAGTTGCGCCATATCTGATATATTCATCTTTGTTGAATATCATTGGATCACCTTTTCTTTGTGGAATCAACACAGGAACAATTTCATCATTGAAACGCCCGGCTTCAGTTGCTTTTTCCGCCTTGTTCTGGCTCCTGATAGCAAACTCATCCTGCTCAGTCCTTGTAATATTCCACTGCTTTGCTATGTTTTCTGCGGTAACACCCATATGATAGTCATTGAACACATCCCAAAGGCCGTCATTTACCATGTAATCGGTTATTTCGGCATTGCCCATACGCGTTCCCCATCTTGCAGATTTCATCAGATAAGGTGCCTGGGACATGTTCTCCGTCCCTCCTGCAAGTACTATATCTGCATCACCCAGAGAAATTATTTGTGCAGCCAGGGTGACAGCCCTGAGGCCGGAACCACATACCTTGTTCAGTGTCATTGCAGGAGTTTCATAGCCGGCTCCTGCAGCAACGGAAATCTGCCGTGCTATGTTCTGCCCGAGACCCGCTCCAAGAACATTTCCAATGATAACTTCGTCAAGCTGCCCCGGGGTTATATTTGCTCTTCTTATAGCTTCAGAAGCGGCTGTTTCACCAAGTTTGACCGCTGATACATCCTTGAGTGTTCCTCCGAAAGAACCTATTGCCGTTCTTACTGCAGATACTATTACTACGTTTCTCATAATTCCTCCCTGATAGCGACATCAAAATCTGCCAGCGTTACTTCTCTGACATCAGAAAGAGTAACCGCGGGACTTAATTCCGTAAGCGTCAGAACACCATCAACGAATTCAAAAACACACATTTCCGTTACAATCATATCAACAACACCGGGTGCGGTAAGCGGAAGGGTACATTCCTTCAGTATCTTTGGTTCACCTTTGCTTGTATGCTGCATGGCAATGATAACCTTCTTAGCCCCGGTCACAAGGTCCATTGCGCCGCCCATTCCCGGTACCATTTTACCGGGTATCATCCAGTTGGCCAGATTTGCACGTTCATCAACCTGCAGGGCCCCAAGAACCGTTGCATCAACATGTCCTCCACGTATAAGCGAGAATGAATATGCTGAGTCGAAGTACATACCTCCCGGAACCATGGTTACAGGCTGTCCGCCGGCATTGGAAATATCCCTGTCCATTTTATCTTCATCAGGTTTCGGACCAAGTCCAAGAAGACCGTTTTCAGATTGGAATGTTACATCGGTTTCAATGTAATCGGCAACCATTGTAGGCAGACCAATACCCAGGTTTACCATGTAACCATCCTTCAGTTCCTTTGCCACCCTTCTTGCAATTGTAATCTTCGGATCGTCAGTATTCATAAAACACCTCCAAACACTATATAATCCACCAGGGTTGCAGGGGTCATGACAAGATGCGGATCGATTTCACCTGTTTTAACCAATTCCTCAGCTTCTACAATGACAATGTCTGCTGCCATTGCCATGAGCGGATTGAAGTTCCTTGTGGTCTTTGCATGGAATACATTACCGGATTCATCAACCTTTGTACCTGCTATCAGGGCAATATCAGCCCTCAATGGCAGTTCAATCAAATACCTGGTTCCATCTATCTCAATTACTTGTTTTCCTTCCTCAACCACTGTACCGACACCGGTAGGAGTCAATATACCGCCAAGTCCGGCACCTCCGGCCCGGATTCTTTCAGCCAAAGTACCCTGGGGAACCAGCTCAAATTCCGTTTCATTGGCTGTAAGCTGGCGTCCGGATTCCCGGTTGAGTCCGATATGAGAGGCAATTACCTTCTTGAACTGCCGGTTTACAACCATTTTGCCTACCCCGTAGTCTTCCATGGAGGTGTCATTGCAAATCAGGGTAAGTTCCCCGGTTCCTTCTTTTACAAGAGCGTCGATTATTTTGTGAGGAGAACCTACACCCATGAATCCACCGACCATGATGACCGAACCAGGTTCTATCAACTTAATACATTCATCAATTGATATGATTTTGCCCATCTTATTCCCCCTTGTTCATAATCGGATATTTATCCATGACATATCCAAGTGCTTCATCAATGCACTGCAATGCATAATCAAGATCGGCTTCAGTGTGTCTGAAGCATATGTACCAATGATGGTATGGCTGTATAAACAAACCTCTTCTTATTGTCTGGGTGTAGAATTCCTTTCTCCTGGCTTTATACAAATCATCTGACTTGTCAAAGGTAATGAAAGGCATCGGAGGTATACCTGAAACCGTAATAGGAGCACGGTGTTTTGATTTGATTTCTTTTAGCTTATCAAGAAAACGCCTCCCTTTATCCCATATATTGTCAATTACATTATCTCTTTCAAGGATTTCAATGCATTTCAGTGCAGCGGCCATCTCAAGACTGTTTGGAAAGAAGGTTGAACTTATGAAAACATCCTTTTCCATGACTTTCATGATATTCCTTTTGCCTACAAGGGCACTTATTGGATATCCGTTTGCCATGGCTTTTCCAAAACAGGCAAGATCTGGTACAACCCCATATAACTGTCCTGCGCCACCCATGGAAGCCCTGAATCCTGTCCTGATTTCATCGAATACAAGTACGGCACCATGTTCATCTGCAAGGGCACGGACTCCTTCAAGATAACCTTCGGGAGGGATTATAACATCCTTTGCGAGAGGGTGCCCGACGGGAGTTATGATTATACAGGCAACCTGGTCTTTGTTGGCTTCCAGTTTGTTTTTCAGGTCATCAAGGTCTGCATATTCAAACTCTACGGTCAGTTCGGTGATTGATTCAGGTACACCATTATGGTTTTCAACACACCAGTCGTGCCATCCGTGATAACCACAGCGCAGGATTTTGTTTCTGCCGGTATATCCGCGTGCCACTCTGACTGCCATGGTGGTAACATCAGAGCCGGTCTTTGCTATGACAGCCATTTCAGCACACGGTATCAGCTCAATCAATTTTGTTTCAAGGCGATTCTGGATATCCTGAACAAGGGAAAAACAAAAACCCTTGTCCATCTGTGCCCTGACAGCATCATTTATTTCTTCTTCAACATGTCCGAGGATAATGGGACCATAGGAGCAAAGCATGTCTATGTAATCATTACCGTCAGCATCGACGATATGACCGGCATATCCCTTTTCTATAAAAACAGGATATTCCCCTTCGATGAAATTATATGGCCGCCTGATTCCAAGCATGCCCCCGGGTGTCAGTTCATATGCCTCTTTCAATAATTCCATTGACCTGTCCAGGCTGAGCTTTTTACAACTGTTCATTTTCTTTCCTCCCCATACCTTTTCTATGTGCAATTTCCCTGGCAAAATATGTTGCAACATCATCTGCAAACTTTCCGCTTCCAAATCCGGCATCGTATCCAAGTTCCTTTGC
>DAINQB010000054.1:3777-14393 GCA_036743175.1 Bacillota bacterium
CCTGCAACAATGATTTTTCTGCCGATGTTTTCCCTGATAAATGCATCGGTTTCCTGCATGCCCATGGCGGTATTTTCTTTTTCAGGGGCATCAATACTTTCATAATCTATGCTGCCTGTGAAAGTTCCATAAAGGATATACATGGTGAAATTGGCATCAAGAGGTTTGATACTTGCTGTTACGATATCGGTAAGACCCATCTTTTCAGCAATTTCCTTTGCTGCTTCAGTGGATTTTTCACAGTTTCCCACAGGAAGGGTGAAACTTAGCTGTATCCTTCCGTCATTCATTGTATCTCCGTAAGGTCTTAGTGCCGTTAAGTTGAGTTTCCTGTCAAAATTCCTTTTTTCAGTTTTATATCCGCTCATGACTTCTCCTTCAGTTCCCGGACCATTTCATCCATGAAGGGATTAACATAGTCCTTTGACTTGATAAAAACGCCTTCAAGACCCCTGCCCTCATCTTCGCCTCTGCGAATATCGGCAAAGACACCTTCCCCCAGAGAGGCGAAAAGCCCCTTTTCGGCGATTTCCCCGATCAGTGAATGTGCATTGTTCAGAACTTCTTTGGCGCGTGCAGCCATCATTCCATCCTTCTTGAATGATATTTCCATACCAAGGTCTTTCATTGCATTAAAAATATATCCGGCGTTTTCAAGTGACAGGGCTCGGTCTGCCATAAAAGGTGTGTGTATTGCTTCAGTCGGCATGCCCAGAAGATGTATTTTCTGTCCCGTAAGTATGGTTACCATATTGAAAAGGGCATCCTGCACATTGGCCATGAAAATGTCCCCGGTCTTGTGCTTTGTAGGCGGCATGTACTTCAAAGGGGCGTTGGGGAAAATTTCCCGTATCATCTGTGCCTGTGCAAGTTCATACACAAAGCTGTTTTCAAGGGAAGGGGATATCTCAAAAGCATGACCGAGTCCAATCTGCTTTTCAGGCAAACCCGCCAAAAGGGCGAACTGTTCATTTATGAACTGCGAGGCAAGGACAGTATGGGCTTCCTTGTATGCATCTGAGGTTGTAAGATAATTGTCTTCACCTGTATTTATTATGATTCCTGCGAAAGCATTGATCACCCTGGAAAAATATTGGTCAACCAGGGTTCTTTTCATGTTTATATTACGGAAAAGTATGCCATACAATGCATCATTGAGCATCATGTCGAGTCTTTCATTTGCACCCATTGATGCAATCTCAGGCATACAAAGACCCGAGCAATAATTGCACAGCCTTATGTATCTTCCAAGTTTTTCACCTGCGGCATCAAGGGCTTCACGCATTATCCTGAAGTTCTCCTGGGTTGCATATGTTCCACCGAAACCCTCATGGGTTTCACCATATGGAACATAATCCAGCAGGCTTTGACCCGTTGTACGTATAACGGCTATGACGTCGGCACCCTGGTTTGCCGCGGCAACAGCCTGTGTCACATCCTCCCGGATATTACCTGTTGCAACAATGACATACAGAAGCGGACTTTCCTTGTCGCCGTATTTTTCGAGAAACAGATCCCGTTGTTTTCTTTGTACTCTGATTCTGCCAAGGGCATTTTCTGCTTGCTCTGCCAGATATGGTGCCTTTTCCCCGGCAGCGAAAAGGGGAAGAGACTCAAAGTCAAAGCGGTATGTGGAAATCAGCTTGGCAGTTTCCATTGCCGACAAGCCTTTATGCAGATATGCACGTGCAAAGAAGTCCGCTGCACCATTTTCAAGAATACCATAATCAGCCAGGGCATCAACGACTATATTGGGGTAGGGGACCTCTATATCATCCACGCCATCCACACCAAAGAGTCTGCATACTGTCCTTTCAACCGATGAAGTTGAATGAACCAAGATGAATCTCTGTACATCCTTTGCTATTTTTAATGCATTCTTTCTGCATGAATCTACCTTTTTTATGTCTATTTCCAGTTTATTGTGCATAATCTATACCTTTTCATCCAAAATATTGTATACGGGTACATCCAGGCGTTCCTTCATCCTTGCGAGGAATGTCTTTTTGTCAAACCATTCACCATATGGTGACATAGGATTGATGGTTACGGCAGCAAGGTTGGTTTCTCTCATTGTGTATAGTTTCCCTGCATTTTCAGTGAATTTTCTCAATGTCCTTTGTACAGCAAAGACTGAAGCTGCATCATTGACCACGGCTGTTTTTCTGATGTCAGGGTGTTTCTTCATGATGTCATGCAAGTCTTCATCCACCAATGGTCCCCTGAATATAAAGATCATTTCTCCGGGCTTTTCAATGGTTTCATACGGGCGGTTTTCGTTGAAGCTGTAATCAATGTTATCTGAAAAGATGGGAATGGCAAAAAGTGAACACTGGTATTCGGTCAGCCTGATTACCTTGCTCATATCAGAAGAAACCGCAGCTCCCGAAGCAAGTATCGTGCAGTCCATATATGAGGCAAAGGACTGCCGTTCAGCAGAACCATCAACTATTATTTTGTCACATCCCATGTCGGACAGAACACTGCAAAGGCGAATCAGCTGTGCAACCATGGAAGGGCCTGATATTTCCATAATCCCGGGGGACACCACTTCTACAACCAGTATTTCTCCGAGAACCGTGTACATTCCTGTCCCGATGATTGTTCTGTAATATGCTGTAGAGACATCCAGGCAGCTTTTACAGGTGGCAACCAGCATTCCCGGGAATACATCCACCCGTGGTTTTTCAAGAAGGGTGATTTCGTCGGTTTCTTCACCATCGTATCCTATTGAAGTAAGGGCAACCTTGTGATATTCATGCAGATTTTTTATAAGGTAATTGACCGTGGTAGTCTTCCCGGCATTCTTGCACATGCCTGTTACCGCGATTGTCCTATAATTAATGATGCGGTCAGCCAGTTCACTCATTTCTATTTTCCCTCACCGTTGTGCCTTTTCAGGTCCCTCGGCTCTATTGTGATTTTTTGTCCGTTGAGCAATCCTGCAATACCTTCAAGATGAATATCTTTTTCGTCGTGGGTTCTGTTGAATGTATAATTCTCCGGTTCACTGTATGTTGTAATCATTCCTTCGAAGTTCCTTAGAATCATTCTTTCGTAGCCCTGTGAAATAATATAATTCGGCATTACGGGAATCTTCCCACCGCCTCCAGGTGCATCAACTACAAAGGTCGGAACACAAAATCCTGATGTATGACCCCGCAAACCCTCAATTATTTCAATTCCAACAGCCACCGGTGTTCTGAAATGACCGATTCCACTGGATAAATCACATTGATAGAGATAATATGGACGGACCCTCATCCTGACAAGTTCATGTACCAGTCTTTTCATGATTGATATCTTGTCATTTATTCCTGCAAGAAGCACAGACTGATTTCCAAGGGGTATTCCTGCATCGGCAAGAAGAGTACATGCTTTTTTTGATTCCTCTGTTATCTCATCGGGATGACTGAAATGTACATTGACCCAGAGAGGATGATATTTTGAAAGCATCTTTACAAGTTCCGGTGTGATTCTCTGGGGCATGACAACCGGTGTCCTTGTACCAATCCTGATGATTTCAACATGCGGAATATCCCGCAGCTTGGAAATTATATCCTCAAGTCTGCTATCTGATAAGGTAAAAGGATCTCCGCCGGAAATAAGAACATCCCTGATTGCCGGGGTTTTCCTGATGTAATCAATGGCCAGATCAATCGCAGACTTTGAGAGAGGGCAGTCATTGTGGCCTGCAAAACGTCTTCTTGTGCAATAACGGCAGTACATTGAGCACTGGTCGGTGACAAGCAGGAGCACACGGTCCGGATAACGATGGGTTAGTCCGGGAACAGGGGAATCCGAATCCTCGTGCAAAGGGTCTTCTATGTCGTCTTCACCCCTGACCAACTCCTTTAAGGTAGGTACCGCTTGCTTTCTAAGAACATCATCAGGATTTTTTGGATCCATGAGTGAAAGGTAATATGGCGTTATGGCCATACGCAGTTCTTCGAGGCACCTTGTAATTGCTTCTTCCTCTCCCAGGGATATCGGGATCTTTTTCCTCAGTTCCCCGACGGTGGTTATCCGGTTCTTTATCTGCCAGTGCCAGCTGTTCCAGTCTTCATTGGAAACTTCGGGATAAAACAAATCTTTTCTCGAGTAATTCATGGCTACCTCCCGGTTCAACAGTAGATTTTCTCAAACAAATCCCTGATTTTCTTGTTTTCCCTGAGTTCTGCAAGGGTAATTTCAGCATGGTCCTTTGTGTAACCATTGCCGATGATCATGTTGATATCCTTGCCGACGCCTTCTGCTCCAAGCGCAGCCTTTGTAAAGCTTGTTGCCATGGAGAAAAAGTATACGGTTCCATTATCCCTGACAGGTAGGATGCTGGCCATTTCAGTATCGGGAATATTGACGCAGTTTATGCATATGTCATATTCCTTCCCGTTGTTGGCTTCAAGGGCCTTATGGTAAACATCCATTACCTGTGTTGCATCAGCTATGAATTGTTTATGGCTTACATCCAGGTCCTCAAGCTGCTTGCGGGAACTTTCCCTGCTGGCCACTCCTACGACATTGCCTGTGGGTCCGACTCTTTTCATTGCTTCATAGCAGCAAAGGATTCCGGATTTTCCGCTTGCACCAAGGATTAGGACGCTGTCACCGGGTCTTATAAGCTTTGCGGCCTGGGCGGGTGCACCGGCAACATCAAGGGCTGCAAGGGCCAGGTTTTCATTCATATCCCCGGGCATCTTTGCATAAATACCGCTTTCAAAAAGAATAGCCTGGCCTGTGACTTCAACCTTGTCAATGTCCATATGAATTTTACCGATTTTTTCTATTTTCAAAGGAGTGAGTGAAAGTGAAACAAGTGTAACTATATCATCACCCACCACAAGGTCTGTTTTCCCCTCAAGGGCAGGTCCGATCTGGGCAACCCTGCCCATAAGCACACCGCCGGAACCGGTGACAGGATTTTGCATCTTGCCACGCTCATTCACTATTTCCATGATATTCCTTGCAATTGCATCCGGATTCTTATTGTTTGCATTCTTCAACTGTGTAAAACTCGCAGAGTCAATGTTCAGGGCTTTTACATCTATCAGAATTTCATTGTCATAGATGGTCATATCATTGTCTATCTTCCTTGCCGGCTGAGGCAGGACTCCTTTTGGTTCGATTACCCTGTGTGTACCGTACTTACAACCTTTTTTCATTTTGCACCTCTTTTGATTTTTAATATATTGCGGGCTTCTTCAGGGGTTGCAGGGCTTCTTCCAAGTTCTCCCGCAATCCTTATAGCCTTTTCAACCAATTGTCCGTTTGATATGGCCGGCTCACCGGGACTAATATATATGTTGTCTTCAAATCCGACCCGTATATGTCCGCCTGTAACTGCTGCCATTGCCGCTATATTGAACTGATTTCTTCCTATTCCCGTGGCTGTAAATGAAGCTTCCGGAGGAAGACTGTCCTTCAAAAAGGAAAACTCTCCAAGTGATGCACCTATTCCGCCCCTGACACCCATTACTAGGTTGAAGTGCAGGGGAGCGCCAAGAAAATCCTTTTTATATAAGTAGAGCGCTGTATTTATCATGCTTCTGTCAAATACTTCAAGTTCAGGCATGATGCTGCGTTCCCGCATTCTTTCTGCGAAGTATTTGATGGTGGCAATGGAGTTTACAAAGATATCATTCTCCCCGAAATTCAGTGTACCGCAGTCAAGTGTAGCCATTTCAGGATCGAGGCCAAGTGGCTGAAGGCGCTCATCATTGGTCATACCTGCTGCACCACCCGTGGAAGGCTGTACAATCACCCCCGGGCAAAGGGCTTTTATTTCAGCAATGCATTCCCGGAATCGTTCTATATCCTGTGTGGGGGTTCCGTCATCATGTCTTACATGAAGGTGGATTATAGCTGCACCGGCTTCAAAGGCACGTCTTGCTTCATTGGCAATTTCCATGACTGTATAAGGAACATTCGGATTCTGTTCCTTGGTTACCTCAGCTCCGCATATTGCGGCTGTCAGAATGATTTTTTCCATAAATGTCACCCCGTATAATTTGTATATAAAAAAGCTATTCCAACACTTACATTGAAATAGCTCATTGCAATCATAAAGCAACAGTCGGCCGAAGTTCCTTCAGCCAGCCAAGTCACAGGTTCCGGCACATCCCGTGCTTTCGGCGGATAAAGCCTTGGTCCATGTCGTCAGTCCGCCGGGACTTAAAATCCATGGGCTACCCTCATATCCGCTCCTCTATTTTACTAACAAATATTCAGTTTTCAGGAGTCCCCTGTATGGCCATATTACCATACTGTTATGCAGTTTTCAACAGGCCGCAGACGACATGAGCTTTACTCCCAGTCCAGTATGACTTTTCCTGACTGACCGCTTTTCATTACCTCAAACCCTTCAAGATAGTCAGTGTAATGGAACCTGTGGGTGATCACAGGTGTTATATCAAGGCCTGACTGGACCAGGGAGGACATCAGGTACCAGGTCTCGAACATCTCACGACCGTATATTCCTGTTATTGTAATACCGTTGAATACAACACTGTTCCAGTTAATCCTTGTATCAGGACCATGTATCCCGAGGAGTGCAATTTTCCCTCCGTGGAACATGTTTTCCAGCATATCGGAGAAAGCTTTTCCGTTCCCGGACATCTCAAGGCCTACGTCAAATCCTTCTTTCATTCCAAGTTCATCCATGACCTGTCTGACAGACTGTGACCGGACATCAACGGCCCTTGTAACTCCCATTTTTTCCGCAAGGGACAGACGATATGGATTGACATCGGTTATTACAACATGTCTGGCACCCGCATGCCTTACTATTGCGGCTGCCATGATTCCTATTGGACCGGCTCCCGTTATAAGTACATCTTCTCCGAGAACACTGAATTTCAGGGCAGTATGGACTGCGTTTCCAAGGGGGTCAAAGCAGCTTAGAACATCAAGGGGAATGTTTGGATTGCATTTCCAGATATTTCCGCGTGGAACACTTATATATTCTGCAAAGGCACCCGGTCTGTTGACACCAATGCCGCTTGTATCCTTGCAAAGATGACGCCGTCCTGCAAGACAGTTCCTGCACTTGCCGCACACGATATGCCCTTCGGCTGAAACAAGGTCACCGATTTCAACATCATGTACATCGCTTCCTATTGCGGCAACCTCACCGACGAACTCATGTCCGGTGACCAAGGGAACGGGAACAGTGCGCTGTGACCATTCATCCCAGTTATATATGTGTATATCAGTACCGCAAATGGATGTCTTTTTGACTTTTATCAGGACATCATGCATCCCGATCTCAGGTACCGGAACATCCTCCATCCAGATGCCGGGTTCTGCGTATTTCTTGACCAATGCCTTCATGAAAAAACCCCCATAGTAATATGCGTATATTATATTACGTTATGATGGAAATGAACACACAACAAAAAACCCCGGAGCTCCGGGGTCTTTTGTAAAATGATTAATAATTTGTTGATCTTACTTCGAAATATGCAAGAGGATGTGAACAAACGGGGCATACAGCAGGTGCTTTTGCGCCTTCGTGTATATGACCGCAGTTTCTGCAGATCCACTGGACCTTTTCGGGTTTCTTGAATACGGTTTCGCCTTCAACATTGGCAAGAAGGGCCTTGTATCTTCCTTCGTGTTCCTTTTCAATGGCTGTAACACCGTCAAAGAGTGCTGCTATCTTGTCAAATCCTTCTTCCCTGGCTTCTCTTGCCATACGGGGATACATGTCCGTCCATTCACCATATTCACCTGCTGCAGCAGCCTTGAGGTTTTCAGCAGTATCTCCAAGTTCGCCAAGTGCCTTGAACCAGAGTTTTGCATGTTCCATTTCGTTTCCTGCTGTCTCGAGGAATATTGCAGCTATCTGCTCATAACCGGCTTTTTTTGCTACAGATGCAAAATAGGTGTACTTGTTCCTTGCCATTGATTCTCCGGCAAAGGCTTCCAACAGATTCTTCTCAGTTTTTGAACCTTTCAATTCCATAATCAGTTATCTCCCTTTCTATTCTAATAGCAATTGCTATTGATTTCTGTTTCATTGAGGCAATCTATGCAGATTCCCCGGTAATTAATCATCTGACTGGTTATATGATGTTCTGTCCTTGGAAAATCAGGTGAAACAACATATTCCATGTCATATATTTTACCACACTCATCACATCTGAAATGTGAATGGGTTCTTATGTCCCCGTCAAAACGGTCGGCACCTGAATCGGTGGTAATCTTATGGATTGTACCGTTAGAAGAAAGCATCTGAAGATTTCTGTAAACGGTTCCAAGACTTATTGAGGGGAATTCCTTCCTCATTTTTTCATAAATCATATCTGCAGTGGGATGGTTTTTGGCCTCTTTTACGTAGTCAAGAATCCTTTCCCGCTGCCTGCTGTGTCTGAAAGTCTTGTTTGTATCCATAATTTCCTTATCAATAATGATTACTGTTATTAATTATACAGAATATTGAAGAAAAAACAAGAAAAAAATACCCGCCGTTTCCGGCGGGTAATGGTATCACCAGAATCTGGCGAAGGAAAACAATGAAACACCCGCAATAAGGAGTATTATCCAGACAACCACAACAATAAGCATCAGCAAAAGTGACAGCTTGCAGTAATTTGCCCTGCTTGGTTTGTCATTGCTCCCAAATCCCCAGACGAAAAGCATAATGAAATTGACGATTGGAATTGCAAGTATAAGCAGCGTTACAAACCAATCCCCCATGGTCATTACCTGGTAACTTCTTTCCACGTTTTTGTTTACTTCGTTCATAATTCCTCCTGAAATGTTAATTTGGTAAAAGAATATATTGTATGGATATCTTTTCCCCCCATATACATTATATTTGATAATTCAAAAAAATGAATGTTAAATTATCAATCAGTCCAGCACAAGCTTTTGTTTAGTTTTCAAGTCCCCTTCGATGGCGCTTCCCATCGAAACCACCATGTTAAGACCCTCATTGACGGTCACATCAAGAATTTCAACATCCTTGGCATCAGCAAGCACAAGAAAGCCGTTTGTGGGATTTGGTGTTGTGGGAATGAATACACTGATTTTGTCAGAACCCTTGATTGAAAAATCACTGTTTGTTATGAATCCGATGCTCTTTATTCCTTCCTTTGGAAACTCAATGAGAACTACCTTCTTGAAACTTTCGTTCTTGTCGCTTGATAGACCGGATGTAATTTTCCTTATGGGATTATATACTGTTTTAATTAAAGGAATCTTGCCGACCAACTTTTCAAACCAGCCCGCTATCTTGCCACCGACGAAATTGGAGGTAAGCATCCCTACGATGAAAATTATCAAAAGCAGGAACAGAAGTCCAAGGCCCGGAATGTCTTTTCCGAAGATACTTGTTATCAGACTCCTCAGGATCCCGTCAAGAAGATTGAAAAGCCAGACAAGTACAAAGGCGGTCAGTCCTGCGGGAAGAAGGATGGCTATGCCGGATAAAAACCATTTTCTAATTAATTTCATATCATTTTCCTTAATTCTTTGGTAGTTTCATTATAATACATAACCGATGGCATATATAATTCTGTTTATTGCATATATCATACGCTTTATATAGAATTGAAGTAATAATATTCATTGGGGGTTTCTATGACATATTTTGATGTGGCAAACAGCAGCATAGTATATCTGCTTGTAATCGCCGTAATTGTCTTTGTGTTTGTGCTCTCTGCCATTTTTACAAGAAAGGCCTGGAAACGGGGGATTGAACTGGGATTTGAAAAGGAACTGCTGAGAAGAGTCGTCAAACAGTCCCTGGTCTTTACCCTGGTTCCGTCAATTGCAATAGTCATAGGCCTTTTTGCTCTGGCACCGGCACTGGGTATTCCGTGGCCATGGCTTAGATTGTCGGTCATTGGTTCGGTAAGTTATGAGCTGATGGCTGCGGACATGGCTGCTTCAGGAATGAACATGACCCTGGCCCAGGCTTCATCAGGCGGACCTGAAGCCCTTGGGAACATAATGATTGTAATGACTGTAGGAATCATGGCGGGAATGGTAATGCTGCTTTTCTTTGGTAAAGGAATCATGAACAAGGTCAGTAAATTATCCCAGAGCAAATCGGATTTTGCACATGTTGTGATGGCATGCTTCATGGTTGCACTGGCAGCCGTCTTTGTACCGGGTATTCTTGCAAAAGGTGTAATCTATATCCTTACATTTGCAACAAGTCTTGCGGTCACCGCAGTACAGGCGGTTGTAATACAGAAATTCAAGGTCAACTGGCTGAAGGACTTTGTTCTTTCGTTTTCGCTGGTCATAGGTATGGCGTCATCCATCCTTTGGACCGCAGTGATCGGTTAGGAGGTATTTATGAGAACAAGTGAACAATATAAAAAAGAAATACATATGACAGGCAGAATCGGGCTTCTGATAACAATAGTCATTTTGCTGGCAGTTCCAATCATAATCTGCTCCGTATATGATATTTTCCCGACATTCAAGCAGTTCATGCTCAGCGCCAGCGGACTTCTTGCAATATTTGTACCGCTTACAATATCAGAGGTAATAAGCTTTACACCTCTTCTTGGTTCGGCAGCATATCTTACGTTCATTACCGGAAACATAATGAATCTGAAATTCCCCTGCGCAAAGGGTGCCATGGATGTTGCAGGAGTTACACC
>DAINQB010000054.1:14493-15959 GCA_036743175.1 Bacillota bacterium
TTGATTCTGGTGATCAATCTCTTTGTTTATTCCCTCGTTGGGCTTGAGGGGGTTGCATTGCTGCTTATGATTCCACTTACAATGCTGTTTGCAAAAATCCTTCATAAAAAGGGAATAATCAAAGTATCATATCTTGGAGACAAAGGAGACCTAAATTGAATAAAATACTTGAACAGGCAAAAATGATAAATGATGAAATTGTTTCATGGAGAAGATACTTTCACGAAAATGCAGAAACACATTTGAATCTTCCTAAAACGACTGCATTCGTAATGGGTAAGCTCAGGGAATTCGGTTATGAACCGGTTGAAATATGTCAATCCGGTGTGCTTGCCATTGCAGGAGGGAAAAAGCCGGGAAAAACATTTCTGATAAGAGGGGATATGGACGCACTTCCAATAAAAGAAGAGACGGCCCTTTCTTTCAAATCCACGACCGGCAATATGCACGCATGCGGTCATGATTTCCATACAGCCATGATGCTTGGTGCTGCAAAAATACTAAAAGAGAATGAGAATGAAATAAACGGAACTGTAAAACTGATGTTCCAGCCGGCTGAAGAAACCCTTGCGGGAGCAAAAGCCATGGTAGAGGCCGGTATACTGGAAGACCCGAAGGTTGATGCAGCAATGATGATACACATATTTTCAGGTATGCCGCTGCCTGACGGGGTGGTTGCTTTTTCCGGACCGGGAGCGGTTAGTGCAACGTCTGATTGGTTCAAAATAAACATAAAGGGGAAGGGCGGACATGGAGCAATGCCCCATGCAACATTCGACCCTCTTAATGTGGCGGCTCATATTCATATTGCATTACAGGAAATCAATTCCAGGGAAACAGATCCTGAAAAGACAGTCGTTGTAACAGTGGGGGAAATGCACGGTGGTTCAACAGGAAACATAATCCCTGATACTGCATTCCTTCAGGGAACAATAAGAACATTTGACGACGAAGTGCGGGAATTCACAAAGAAGAGGCTTGTTGAAATATCAGAAGGAATAGGAAAGACCTTCAGATGTGAAGTGGATGTGGAGCTGTTCAATGCATGTCCATCAGTAATAAATGACGAGGAACTCTCAAAGAGCATACCTTCATATACCGCAGAGATGCTGGGAAAAGAAGCAGTCCTTGATATTTATGCGGCAACGGGTAAGACCCAGAGAATGAGCGGATCCGAGGATTTTGCATATGTCAGTGAAAAAGTTCCTGCATTGTTCCTTGGAATATCCGCATCAGTCAGCGTTGATGGAGTCATATATCCCCAGCACCATCCGAAAGTAGTTTTTGACGAATCAATCCTCGCAACCGGCACGGCAGTTTACGCAAATTCTGCAATCCAATGGCTTAAAAACCACTGACCCGAATAATTACCCCTGAGGTGAATATTCACCTCTCAGGAAAATATCTACCTCTCAGGAAAATATTTTCCTGAGAGGTAATTATTTTGCGGAAAAAGGGGCTGAAAT
>DAINQB010000055.1:0-1808 GCA_036743175.1 Bacillota bacterium
TGGTGCCGAGGGTGGGACTCGAACCCACACGAAGTTGCCCTCACAGGATTTTGAATCCAGCGCGTCTGCCAGTTCCGCCACTTCGGCACGCCCTAATATATTAACACAGCATTTTTGCCTTTTCAATAAAGATATTTTAGGTTTTTTCATCTTCCTTTTTTTCATTTTTTATGAAAATTCCATAGCCTATTTTTATAACTGCAGCTATGGGAATTGCAAAGACAACTCCCCAGAACCCAAATAGCATACTGCCTATAATAAGCACACAGATAATAAGCAATGGTTTTAGATCAACAGCTTTACCAACAATAAGGGGAAGCAAAACAAATTGTTCCAGAAGTTGTAAAAGCAAGGCGACCAGTGATGTATACAAAGCAAATATTGGATTTATGAAGATTACTATCAGTGCACATATTATCAGGCCTACCCATGGTCCGAATACCGGTACAACATTTGTTAAACCGATAATCAATGCCAGTAGCCAGGCTGGATTAATGCCCATGATTTTAAACACAACATAGGCAACCAAACCAATTATTGTACTTGTAATCAATTTACCAATGAAGTATTTCCCTATGCTTTTACCTGATTCAATTATGAATCTTTCAGTTTTCTTCCAAATATCTTTCCTGTTATCTTTATTATCTTCCATACATATCCTTCCGGAAACTCAGAGGTCGCCTTTCAATCCGATTTCCTCAGCTACTGTTTTCATTCCCTCAAGGGTCATTGTCATAACGGTATCCATTTCCATACCCATCATTGCGGCACCTTTTTCAACCAGTTCCCTGTCAACTCCTGCGGCAAAGCTCCTGGTTTTCCATTTTTTCTTAATGGACTTCAATTCCATGTCCATTAGGCTACGGCTTGGACGCATGAGTGCGGCTGCTGCAATAAGGCCTGTCAGTTCATCAATCGTAAACAGAACCTTTTCCATTATGTGTTTTGGCTCAGCTTCAGAACAGATCCCCCACCCATGACTAATTACAGAATATATGTAATCTTCCGGCCAATTGTTTTCCCTTAGGATCGATTCTGTCATCTTACAGTGCTCATCAGGATATTTTTCATAATCAAGGTCATGTATCAATCCTATGACTCCCCATTTTTCAATATCCTCTTCATAGTGTCCTGCAAAATATTTCATTACCCCTTCGACAGCAAATGCATGCCTGATCAGAGATTCACTCTCATTATACTTTTTCAATAATTCCAATGCTTCTTCCCTGTTTGGTATATAATTCTTCATCGTTCCTCCAATTCAGTTATATTAATTCAGAATGACAATTACTCCAAGGGATGAAATCAGCATTCTTTTCCGGTATTCGGGCACATACATTTGCTTTCCATGTATCCAGTTCCTGCTTAAGCTCCCTTGCTGCTTCGTGTTCAATATCTATAAGGTTTTTTGTTTCACCGGGATCATCCTGAAGGTCATATAATTCATAATTCCCTGTTTCATAGAACTCTATCAACTTATATCTGCCTTTTCGTACAGAAGAACCGGGTGTTCCTCCCTGGTTTGCGTAATGCGGGAAGTGCCAGAACAAAGGTCTGTCAACGAAATCCTGTTTTTTGTTTCCTTTCAGCAGATCAACAAGACTGATACCTGATACCTTCTTGGATGCACTTATTCCAGCCATATCACATAATGTCGGATAAAAATCAGGACTGGATACGGGAGAATCTATTACTTTGCCCGGTTCTATTTGACCGGGCCATCTGACAACAAGTGGTTCCCTGGTACCCCCTTCGTACATCCAGCCCTTTCCTTCACTCAGAGGCAGATTGCATGTCGGTGAACCTTC
>DAINQB010000055.1:1908-15852 GCA_036743175.1 Bacillota bacterium
GACGAAAGTTTATCAATATTCGGAGTTTCATAGAACTCACTGCCCATGAAACCCACATCCTTCCAGCCAAGGTCATCTGCAAGCATGAATATTATGTTGGGTCCCTTCATATTTAGCTTCTCCCTTGTTCATTATATCAAATTCCCTGTGATATAATTAGGAAAAACTTCAGGGGGCATACATGGAATTCAGACCTGACTACACAAATATCGTCAATGCAGCACGAAATATCAAACCCTTTAGAATACCTTTCTATGAACATCAGATTTCTGAAAAAGTCATATCGGCAATTATGGATAAGGATCTACATCCTGCTTCAGAATACTCTGACAATGAGCTGGATGAATATTTTAAAATATATTGCAGTTTCTTCATGGAAATGGGTTATGACACCGTCAGCTTTGAGAGAATTCTTTCCGCGGTAATGCCGGGAAACGGTGCATTATATGGACACAAGGACGGCTGCATAAAGACTTATCAGGATTTTGAAAAATACCCATGGGATGAAATCCCGGATATGTTCTTTAACCAGAACTCCAGGTATTTCGAAGCTCTGAAAAGAAATATGCCAGTGGGTATGAAAGCCATCGGTGGTGTTGGCAATGGTATCTTTGAGTGTGTACAGGATATTACCGGTTATATGAACCTATGCTATATAAAAGTAGACGATCCCACACTTTATGAAGCTCTGTTTGAAAGGACCGGCGGTATACTTCTTGAGATTTGGAAAAGGTTCACCGAGCTTTACAGCGACCTCTTCTGTGTCATGAGAATGGGCGACGACCTTGGTTTCAAAACGAACACACTTCTTCCACCGGAAGATATCATTGATTTCATCATACCCCAATACAAGAAAATCATTGATGTCATCCATGGCTCCGGACATCCTTTCCTGTTGCACAGCTGCGGGAATCTATTTGAAATAATGGACGATCTGATAGCTGCTGGCATTGACGCCAAACACTCAAATGAGGATGAAATTGCACCCATGGACGTATGGTACAGTAAATATGGTGATAAAATCGGAAACTTCGGTGGAATTGATGCCGACATACTTTGCCGCGGCAGTGAAATCGAAATAAAATCCTATGTAACTGACATTTACAGAAAATCACTTTCAGCCTTTGGCGTTGCATTGGGTTCAGGCAATTCCATACCTGATTACATGCCTGCAGGGAATTACCTTACCATGATAAATGTCCTGAAGGAACTCAGACAGCGCTGAAATCCGTATCAATGTATTTCTGAATGATATCGTGCAGATCAATGTCATAGATGACATTGATGTCGCTTATCACTGAATCCATTGTTCCATCGCCCTTAGGAAGATTACCGGCAATACAGTTAACCAGGTGGGCTATATGATAATCCCATGGCAGGACCCTTCTCTCCTTCTCCACTGCGTCAACCCTGTCAAGGGAAGCTCCTTCCCATACAAACTCACAGAACTCAGCCCCTTCGGACATGATTGAATTCATTCCAAGATTCAGTTTGTCATTGAAACCTTCAACAAGTGACTTATCCACATATCTGCAGTAATATGCACCTTCTGACATATATCCGAACTTACTCCACTCCGTAACCCAGGGGCATCTGTAAACCCTTGTTATTGCAGGGTCGGATGTTCTTGTACTTCTTATGTCCATGCTCCCTTCATCGGCTGACCATTCCCCATAGGCCATGTAATCCTCCATGGATGCTCCCTTGCCGTCCATGAGGCTTCTCTGCCTCATTCGGAATCCCCTCTGACGTCCATATTCCATGACAGTTTTTTCAATCAATGTTTCAGCTTCATCGCCATATTTCTCCTTTGCCTTTCTAACAAACACAGCAAATATCATGGCGTGTATGCCTGGATGTGTTAAGCGTTTCCCTGTATTATCGGAAAGTCTGCCTCCATGCCTTTGTACGATCCCGAGGCAGGAGCCTATTACTTCGCTAAGATTATTTGCTTCACCTTCCAAAAATGCAGCACAGGCCCTGTCAAGGGCAGCAACGTGCAGTCTCATTCCCTTTTCAAAGACACCTCCCGGAGTTGAATGCGTCTGCATATCATACTCAAGGTCATCCTCTTCCATTTTTGAAGCAAGCCAAAACACGAGCCTTGTCCTTTCTTCAACAATACTTTTGGATTTTTCCTTGCTGATACCTGATCTTACTAGATAATCAGTCATTGTTTCTGAAAAGATACTTTTCAGACTGCCCATACCTTCATAATCATCTGAAAGTAAGTTGTGCGGAATCCCAAGGAGATGTGAGGCTTCAATAAGACGATGAGGCCAAAGATCAATCATTACGTAAACCGATAGAAGACTCATGATTGTATGCGGTGTAGCCTCAACTACTCCTCCGAGAGGTTTCATGAAGTCAATCAGCCGTTTCAATTTTTCTTTATTCTTTCTTATTTCCACTGGAAAAGTAATCGTGGAATAACCCATTTCTCCTTCCAGCGGTACACCACCAATCTCCTTAATCATGTTCGGAAGAATGTTGCATACAAAAACATCCTTTCCCAGTCTTTCAAGATAGAATTTACCGTTGGGACTTGGCGGGAAGGCATAAATATCCGGTTTATCAGCACACTCGGAAAAGTATACTGAAAGCTCATTTTCAATAATTACCGGAGCAACGGATGGAGGCGGAGCAAACAATATGATATCCGGTTTTATCTTCCTGAGGGCATGAAGGTTGTCATTGAGCATGATTTCAAAAGGATACTTCATTCTTTTTTCTTCAAGATTCCTTTCATCGGCTGTAACAGCAATGATTTTACTTTCAATGTTGTCATGACCGATAAAAGAATAGTAGCAGTCGGACATATAGTCCATCAGAAAACCAAATCCCAATATTGCAATCCTTGTTTCTTCATATGGCTTCATCCTTTTCCTCCTTGAAAAGAGTCGGACGGACCCCGGGGATGGGGCCCGTCCATAAAGAGATAGAGAAAGAGGGTTATTTCAAAAATTTATCAATGTCACTTCTGAATGGCATCGAGGGAGCGGTTCCCGGTTTTGTTACTGACAATGCTGCCCCTGCATTTGCAAAGTCAGCAGCTTCGT
Organism: Bacillota bacterium; assembly: GCA_036743175.1. GTDB lineage: Bacteria > Bacillota > Clostridia > DUPQ01 > DUPQ01 > JAFGQE01. The sequence goes on from DAINQB010000055.1 coordinate 4,968, forward strand.
CTATTACCATTCCTTCAAGCAGGCCGGCGGCAAAGCATCCGTTGAAAGCATCTCCTGCACCTGTAGTGTCAACGGTTTTGACATTATATGCCGGTACCTTACCGCTCATTTCACTGTTTTTTATATAAACACCTTGTTTCCCAAGGGTTATTATTACGTTCCTGACACCTTTTTCGTACAAGGCATTTGCTGCCCTTTTTACGTTGTCATTTGAATCAACCCTGATACCTGTAAGAATCTCTGCTTCTGTTTCATTGGGGGTGATATAATCCATCATCCTGTAATACTCATCAGGAATCCTTTGTGCAGGAGCAGGGTTCATTATTATGGGAACATTGTTCTCATGGGCGATTTTCATTGCCATGAAGGTAGCATCCATGTTTACTTCCATCTGAACCATCAGCATATCGGAATCTGCTATAGTATTCCTTACTGACTCAACATCATAATTGCTTATGTTATGACAGGCTCCCGGTGCAACAAGTATTGAATTCTCCCCGGTGTTTTCATCGACGAGTATCAGTGCTATCCCGGTTGCTTTCCTGTCATCAATGAAAACATGGCTTCTGTCTATGCCTTCCCCGTCATAAAATTCAAGAACCATTTCACCATAAGGGTCTTTACCGATTTTTGTTATCATTGCAACATTGGCACCAGCCCTTTGGGCTGCAACAGCCTGATTTGAACCCTTGCCTCCGGGACCATAAGTGAATTCAGAACCTATCAGTGTTTCACCGGGTTTTGGCAAATATGGTCCTCTCCCGCAGAGATCCTCAAAAAAGCTTCCGAAAACCGTCAGTTTCTTCAAGTCAGTTCCTCCGAATCAACCGTTTATGTACTCATTGAATGCCTCGAAAATAAGCATTCCTACGGTAGCGCCACCATCCTGAAGCCCAATTGATTTTTCCTGATAGTAGGCTGCCCTTCCGTGCACTGCCTTCATTTCCTTTGTGGAATCCATGCCTGCTTTGGCAGCATTATATGCAGCCTTTATACCATTTTGAAGATCTTCACTTTCAAGAAGAACTTCTGCACCTGGAATGACTGAATCCAGTATTGTTTTTTCTCCCGGTTTGGAGCCGGTCTTGGTCATGATTGCATCTGCCCAGCCCTTGAAGAATAAACCAAGTTCATTTGCACCGAGTTCATTGAAATCAGCAATTTTCTTTGCTCCGCCAAGAAGCCCCATGAACATTATTGTTCCAAGGGATGATGGTGATGCTTCATTTATGGCCATACCTGCTTCCATCAGGAATCTTTTGAAATTATCCTGTTCCATCGCAGGACTGTTCAAGACAGCCCTGAAGCCTGAACTCATGCTAATGCCAAGGTCTCCGTCACCAGCCTTTGAATCAAGCTCAACCAGATAATCCCTGTTGTCATCCATTTTTTTGCTTATTAATTTGAAAATTTCTTTCAGGTCCTGAATTTTAATCTTATCCATTTAACCTCACCTGTTGAAATTGGTGAAAAACGGAGTAGCCGCTTCATAATTCACCAATTCCTTTAGCTCTTCATCCAGTTTCAACACAGACAGTGACATCCCTGCCATTTCCATTGATGTAGCAAATTCACCTACATATTTGCTTGCTATCTTTACACCAAGTCCTGACAGATAGTTACTTGCTTCCTTGAAACATATATACAGCTCTTCAAGGGGCGTTCCACCGAGCCCATTGACCATCAGTGCAACCTCATCCCCTTCTTTCAAAGGCATGTCTGCAGTGATTTTATCAAGAAGAACCCTGACTGTTTCAGATGCAGTCATCTTTTCCCTTACTTCAATTCCAGGTTCTCCATGGATGCCCATACCCACTTCCATTTCATTCTCACCTATTGAAAATGTAGGTTTTCCTGCTTCGGGTACGATGCATGGAGTAAGTGCAACTCCCATGGATCTAAGGTTTCCAAGAGCCCTTTCAGTTACAGTGCATACTTCATCAAGACTGTAAAGCATATCCGCAGCAGCACCTGCCACCTTCCATGCATAGACAAGACCGGCCACAGCCCTTCTTTTGCCAGCCTCAGTTGCAGGGGCTGAAGCAACATCATCCCGTACCCTGATCTGTCTTACATTTATGTCTTCCATTTCCGCCATGTCACAAGCCATGTCGAAATTCATGTTGTCTCCGCCATAGTTTCCATAAAGGCAAAGAACACCGTTACCGTAATCGCATCCTTTGATCATATTGAACATTTTATTGGCAGAGGGAGAAGCAAATACATTGCCGACAGCACAGCCGTCCAGCATTCCCTTTCCGACGTACCCGAGAAATACGGGCAGATGTCCGCTTCCGCCACCGGTGACTATACTTACTTTTCCTGGCTTCACTATGTCGTTCCTTGCAATAATCTGCAAGTCACCCTCCAGGGCCTTTAGCCTGTCAGAGTGTGCCAGCAGGATACCTTCAACTGTTTCCCTTGCAAAATCCTCAGGTGCATTGATTATTTTTTTCATTCCTTCTCCCTCCCGGAACTTACTTCTTTTTATAGAAGTTTACTTCACAGACATCATCACCCTTGGCAATTGTTTTACCAAGTACGAAATCAAGTCCGTTGGTTTCGGCTATACCTCTGTCACCATCCATGGCCATATCACAAAGCAGTTCAATTCTCTCGTCACTGAAACCCTGCTTCTTCCATGCAGAAACAAGTGCACAATAATGGAATTCGACTTCAAGTTTTTCATCATCACAAGCCATTATTTCCATTTCAAACAATCTCTGACCAAGGTCATGGAGAAATGTTTTCTGGAATTCCTGCATGCTGTCATCAGCAAGCCTGGCTTTGATGTTACGTCCATGGAAGCAGCCTGTTTTGTCAATTGCAGCTCTCCCGATTGCCTCGAAATCTACTCCTTTTTTGTCTGCTTCGTCAAGGATAAGGCTCATCCATGTAGCTCTGTGTTCAATTGCTGCCCTTACTTCATTCACAAGTACATCATCTGTGATTTTTGGTTCGTTCTTTATTTTCGACATTTTTTCCTCCATTAAATTCCAAGATAAGCTTTTTTTACATCAGGGTTATCAAGAAGTTCTTTTCCTGTACCCGTTAAAACTATTTCACCATTTTGCAGAACATAACCTCTGTCGGCTATATTCAATGCAAGCATTGCATTTTGTTCAATGAGCAGGATGGTCATTCCTGTTTTCCTGACTTTGTCCATCAGCTCAAATATTTCCTCAACAATTATAGGTGCAAGACCGAGTGACGGTTCATCCATCATCAGAAGCCTGGGTTTCAGCATAAGCCCCCTGGCTATTGCGAGCATCTGCTGTTCTCCACCGGACAGGCTGCCGCCGCTCTTCCTGCGTCTTTCCTTGAGTCTTGGGAAAATAGTGAACATTTCCTCTACTCTCGCAGTGAGTTCCTTCTTGGTTATCTTTTTGTCGGTTATTGTACCGATAAGAAGATTTTCCTCGACGGATAGTTTCTTGAAAATGTTCCTTCCTTCCGGAACATGCGCTATCCCATGTGAAACGATTTTGTCAGGATCCATCCTGGAAATATCCATTCCATCGAAGGTAACCTTGCCTGAGGCTTTTCTGACAAGATTGGAAATTGCCATCAGCGTTGTGGATTTTCCAGCCCCGTTTCCTCCGATCAAAGTAATGATTTCGTTTTCCTTTATTTCAAGTGAAACGTCCCGAAGAGCCTGTATGTATCCGTAATTCACTACCAGATTATCAACCTTTAACATAATACCTCCTAGAACGTCGTTCCCTTTCCGAAGTAAGCCTCATTCACTTCCTTGTCTGCCTTTACATGAGCCGGACCACCTTCGCAGATTTTCTTGCCGAAGTTGATTACCATAATCCTGTCGCAGAGATTCATTACAAATTTCATATCATGCTCAATGACAACGATGGTATGTCCATCCTTGCGAAGCTGTTTGATGAAATCAGACAAATCCCTTGTTTCTATGGGATTCATTCCGGCTGCTGGTTCATCCAGCAACAGGATCTTTGGTTCAAGGGCAAGCGCCCTTGCAATTTCGACCCTTCTCTGGACACCATAAGCGAGATTACCTGCAAGATTATCAGATTCCTTTGTAAGGCCAAGTCTGTCAATCAGGGATACAGCCTTCTCATGGGTTAGTCTCTCATCCTCCTTGTATCTTTTTGTATGAAGGATTGCATCAGCTATATTCGTTTTTTCATGGGTATGAAAACCGATTTTAACATTTTCCAGGACCGTCATGAAATTAAACAGCTGTATGTTCTGGAAGGTTCTTGCTATTCCCATGGTTGCTATCCTTGCAGGTCTGAGGCCGGTAATGTTTTTTCCATCGAACCAGACTTCCCCGCCATTGGGTTGAAGATTTCCGGTACACACATTGAAGAATGAGGTTTTTCCCGCACCATTTGGTCCTATGATTCCGAATATTTCACCTTCTTCAACCTGCATGTCTATGTTCTGAACGGCCTTTATTCCACCGTAATATTTACTTATATTTTTTGTCTGAAGCAAAACACCCATCATTTCACCTCTTTCTTTTTAAGAATCTTTTTGAAGAATGCGCCTCTGTCCCTGCCAAGGCTTCTGTTGGCTATTACACTTCTGCTTGTGCCGGCAATACCCTGAGGTCTGAGCCACATCATTGCTATGATCATTACTGCGTATACAAGCAGCCTTGCTTCATTGGCAAATCTGAATATTTCTGTGGTAAGGTTTACTACAACTGAACCTACTACAGGTCCCAGCAGCGTGCCCTGGCCACCGATTATTACCATTGACAGGATATTGAATCCTTCATCCAATGAAAACATACTTGAATCAATGAATGTATAGAATGGTGCCATCAGGGCTCCACCTACACCGGCCCAGAATGCTCCGAACATGAAGTTCAAAGCCTTGTATTTCCTGATATCTACTCCAAGTGACATCGCCGCGTGGTCATCTTCCCTTATTGACAACCATGCCCTTCCAACCTTAGAGTTAATGACCCTGTAAGAGGTAAAGAGGCACAGAACCACGAAAAGCAGTACTATGAAATAGTAATTGTGCGGAGAAGTTGCCCTCAATCCAAAGAACCACGGAGCCGGGATTCCCTTGATGCCCATTGGACCACCCGTCAATGAAGTCCAGTTCAATGCAACAAGTCTGAGTATTTCCGAAAATCCCAGGGTAACAAGAGCAAGATAAATGCCTCTCAGTCTGAGTGTAGGAAGGGAAATCAAAAATCCCACAATGGATGAAACTATTCCTGAAACTACAAACAACAACCATATCGGCCAACCGGACTGAGCAAGTATTGAAAGAGTATATGATCCGATTAGTACAAATCCTGCATGTCCTATATTGAACTGTCCGCTGTAACCATTGATTATATTCAATGATGATGCAAGTATGACATAGAACATGATCCTGACTATCAATGACATCACTGAGCCCTTGCTGACAACAAATGGCAGTGCCACAGCTGCAGCCAGAATTATCAGCATGACGATTGTTTTTCTTTTATTGTAAAAATCCTTAAGTTTTTCAATCATATTCTAGTTACCTTTCTTGCCGAACAAACCCTGAGGTCTTATTACCAGAACAAGAACCAGCAGAAGAAAAGCAAATACATCCCTTAGTCCCGAAGAAGTCAATGCTATACCAAGGTTTTCAACAACCCCTATCAGGACACCGCCGATTGCTGAGCCCCCTATGCTTCCAAGTCCTCCCAGAACCATGGATGAGAATGCCTTGAGCCCGGCCATGCCTCCCATTGTGGGCAGTACTGAGTTGTAATAGACTCCAAGCAGAATACCTGCTACACCGCCAAGTCCGCATCCTATGCAATTTCCGATCAATGTAGTGGTCTTGACATTTATACCAACCAGTGCAGCCGCTTTCTTGTCCTGGCTTACTGCCCTGAGTTTCATTCCCATTCTTGTTTTCTTGAGATAGAGGGTCAGCAGCAGGGAAAGCAGTATGACTATCCCTATTATAAGAAGCTGCAGATAACCGACCCTTATGGTCCCTATCTCAATGAACTTCCCGCTGAGAAAGGAAGGCATTCCCTTCATTTCACTTCCGAATACAATTGTGGCAAAGTTCTTGAGGAACATGCTCATTCCGATTGTACATATAAGGGAAATATATCTTGGTGCATCGAGGAATCTCTGGTAGCACACCTTGTGAACCACTATTCCGACGACGGCAGCAGTTATGAATCCTGCTATCAGTGCAAAGAAGAGATTGTCACCGAAAAGGATGAAATAATAGAAGGCGGAAAATGATCCCATCATTATTATTTCTCCATACGTGAAGGTTACAAGTCCTACAACACCGTATATGACAGCATATCCTATGGCCATCAGGGCATAAATCGAACCCTGGCATATGCCGTTGATCAATTGCTCAAGCAAATACATTTGCTATCCTCCATACTTCATAAAGAAAGAGAGCCGGCCGGATTGAACCTTGCCGGCTCCCTTTTTTGCACAACTATGCTTAGTCTGCGTAGTCGTAATCCGTCTTCTGTATCCACTGTCCGTCTTCAATCTGTGCGATCTTATACTTCCTGAATACATCACCATTGGCGGTGAATACTATCGGACCGGTTATTCCAACAAAGTCCTTCATAGCTGAGAGTTCTGCTGCAATGGCTTCCCTGCTGGCATTGTCACCGAGGTTTTCGATAGCTTTTGCCATCATCATGACTGCATCATATGCACATGCTGAGTGAACATTGAGTGTAAATCCGGCTTTTTCTTCGAATTCTGTTTTGAATGCCCATGCAACCGGATCAGATTCCGTTACATAGAATGGTGTTGATGTTGCAAGACCTTCTACATCTTCTCCGCCGAGTTCAATGATCTGTTCAGAGGTTCCGGGGCCGAGTGCACATATCTGTACATCATCCCAACCCATCTGGGCGATCTGCTTTGAAATGATTGAAACTTCGTTGTAGAACATAACAAGACAAAGTGTATCCGGATTTGTCTGTCTGATCTTTGTAAGGGTAGCTGTAAAGTCTTTTTCACCATCTACAAAGTTTTCAAGAGCTACGATTTCGAGGTCAATTTCCTCTGCACCTTTAACTATGTTGGACTGTGCGGAAACTCCCCAGTCATTGTTAAGGTAGATAATTGCAAGTTTTTCAGCTCCTAGGTATTTTGCAGCAAGATATTTTGCTACGAACGGACCTTCAGCATCCTGTCTTCCCATGACTCCGAACATATACTCACTCATGCCTGCATAATCAGGATGTGAGGCAGTCGGTGAAAGCTGAACCATCTTTGCTTCAGTATAGATAGGAGCAGTTGCCATACAGCATGTACTTGAGAAGTCACCTACTACACCTATGATTTCAGGATCTTCAGTGAATTTCCTTGCGATGTCAGTTGCTTCCTTTGCATCACCTTTGCTGTCCATAAGAACGAGTTCAAGGGTCTTACCGTTGATTCCGCCTGCGGCATTGATCTTATCAGCAGCCATCTTTGTAGCTACGTCAAAGCCTTTTCCGTATTCAGCAAAATTACCGGTTATCGGAGCAGCAACTCCTATTTTGATTATGCCGCCTTCTTCACCCGGATCTTCCGTTTTGTCCTGGCATGCTGCAAATACACCAACCAGCATTGAAAGACACAATACGATTACCAATACTTTCTTTAACATAATATTCCTCCCCGTAGATTAACTGCGATTATCGCAATTCTTAGGTAAATTATAAAGAAACATATTGCAAGTCTACAATGTGATAAATCTATTAAAGGGTGGACATTTTTTCCAAAATGTGGGCAGAAAGACTATTTTCTTATGCTTTCCCTCTTCTGGTATTCAGTGGGTGTATCGCCTGTATAGGACCTGAAAATCCTTGAAAAATACCTTGTATCTTCAAAACCGACCATATCAGAAACCATATATACCTTAAGTCTGACATCCTTGAGCAGCTCCTTCGCATGTTTAACCCGAAGACTGTTCAAATACTTAGTGTAATTTATTCCTGTCTCCTCCTTGAATTTAAGACATAAATAGTTCGGGGAAACATTCAGTCGGTCAGCCAGACCATTCAGACTCTGGTCATGCTTGTTATAGTTTTCCCTGATATAATCGAGTGCTGCATTTACAACAGGAGACAGATCCTTGTTCTCCTTCCTCGTAATTACATCAATACCTTTATATATGAAACCAAGGGTGTACTCAGCTATTTCATCCATGCTTGTCTTATTACTTATTTCGGTGATGGGGTCTTCCACCAGAACCTCACGGGAATTTCGCTGTTCCAGTACCATTTCAGTGATTCCAATTATAAGTTCAATACAATACCTTGATGCCATTACAAGTGAGTAACGGTTCTTTTTCATATGGGTTATGCTTTTTGCCAGCAGTTCTTCTGCGGTTTCACTGTTTGCATTGCCTATGGCCGCAAGAATATCTGCCTGCAGCGGGAGCTTTCCCTCCTTCTCATCCTTTGCCAGCTTCTTCCATTCAATCTCATCCAGCGCTGGGAAAGAAGCACTTGACCTTTCAAGAATTTTATCCTTGACCTGTGAAATTATCTTATCCAGTTCTTCAAAGTTGATTGGCTTAAGAATATACTCATAAACCATCTTGGACTTTATTGCCCTTTGGGCGTAATCAAAATCACTGTGGCCTGAAATGAGTATTACAATGGGATTCCTGTTGATCTCCTTGAGTTTTTCAATCATTTCAAGGCCATCCATATGAGGCATGTATATGTCTGAAATAACAAGCTCAACATCATTGCAGCTGAGATATTCATACGCTTCACGTCCGTTTGATGCAGAACCAACCACTTCCATTCCATAGTCATACCATGGCACATATGATATGAGCCCTTCCCTTACCATGTCTTCATCATCAATAATATAAACACGCATCTTAGACATCTGTGTCCTCCCGTCCTATCATTTCAAGGGGTATATCAATCCTGGCATGTGTGTAACCTTCGCTGACAAAGAACTTGAGCTCAAACTCATCACCATATTGCCTTATAAGCCTGTCATTGACATTCCTGATTCCATAGCTTCTTGGTTTTTCATCACTCTGTGAATGCAGCAGTGCTTCAATCTTATCCATATTTATGGTGTCACCTTCATTGATGACTTCAAATACCAGGTTTTCCTCTTCTATATACCCTTTTATAAGTATCTCACCATATTGGCCGGTTTCCATGAAACCATGTCTGATGGCATTCTCCACCAAAGGCTGAAGCAGAAGTTTTATGATAATAAAATCATATATTTCTTCATCAACTTCAAAATAAGTCTTGAACTTACCGTTATGACGAATTTCCTGAATGCCCACATAGTTCCTTACCTGCTCTATTTCATCCCTGACACTGATAACATTCCTGCCGCTGTTCAAAGAATATCTCATCATGTTTGCAAGGGCGTTAACCATATATCTCACATCCTCGGCCTTGTACTTCAATGCCATCCAGTTTATGGAGTCGAGGGTATTGTAAAGAAAATGAGGATTTATCTGAGCCTGCAAAGCAAGCAGTTCAGCTTCCTTTTCATTGTCGGCCGCCACCTTTACTTCCTTGATAAGATTATCTATCCTAGCTGCCATGATGTTGTATTGCTCATACAACGTCTTTACCTCTGAGGAATATGACCTCTTCAGAACAAGTGGTTTGAACTCACCCTCTTCAAATTTTCTAAGCCTTCCTGCAAGTTTCTTCAATGGCCTTGAAAGCCAGAGTGCAAAATATACAGACAGCAGTATGACCGCTGCGCCGGTTGCAATTGCAGTAATAAAGAATGACTTTGTAACAGTTGATATCTTTCTGTTGATATCAAGTTCAGGGATAACTCCGACAACCTTCCAGTCTGTATTTATGAGCTGTCTTTTTATCAGTATGTTTCCATTGACAATGACAGGTTCATTCTCGAATTCCTCCAGCAGTCCTTCATCAAAGTTCTGCAGATCCAGATAAGGAAGGAAAACACGGTCATTGCCATCGATTATATATGGTGAAATGTTCCTTTCAAGTTTGGTGTTGTAAAGCAGACTGGAGATTGCAATTGCATCTATTTCCAGTTCAAGGACCGCCACTGGGGTCTTCCAGTTCGCCATATCAAAGACAACACACGACAGTACCATTGAGTTACCATCCGGCTTGTAAAGGCTTTCCATTATGAAGCCGCCGTTTTTTTCATAGGCCAGGTATAAATTCTCCGTATCATTGGTTCGTTCTGTAGGAAGGTATGCCCCGGTCATCGGGCTGTATCTGAAAATCAGGTTGTGCTTGATGGGGTAAATCCGTATTTCAGAATTATTTCTTCTCAGCTGGCTGCTTAGATATTGGTCCCTTTGCACAATCTCGACCAGGTCGTTGTAGGTATGCATCGGTTTACCCGTGTTGAACATTACAAGATAATCCTGCATTTCATCATGTATAGCAACTTCCAGCGTCAGTTTTTTCATGTTGCTTATAAAGTCATCGAGGAGTTTGCTACCATTTTCAAGGATAATCTCGTTTGAATATATTACCTGGTCTTTATAAGAAGTGTTTATTTGCTTGAAAACGACCAGACCAAGTATAGCCAGCACTGACATGCTGACAAACAGGTAAGAGAATAGCAGTCGTTTCCAAAACATAATCAGCCCGACGGGTTGACCCGTCATAAGTAAAAACCGACCATACAGTCAGTTTTTACAATCCTTTCATCAGGGGGTCAGTATACCACAATCATTTCAATCTCAACAAGGGCATCCTTCGGCAGCCTTGCCACTTCAACTGCACTCCTTGCAGGGAATGCCTCAGTGAAAAACTCCTTGTATACTTCGTTCATTGAAGCAAAATTATTAATATCACTTAAAAATACAGTTGTCTTTACAACATTTGAAAGGCCTGCACCTGTACTTTCTATTATCGAGGCTGCATTCCTAAGTGACTGTCTTGTCTGTTCCGTAATTCCTTCCG